>JAKLEG010000529.1 GCA_022703175.1 Myxococcota bacterium
TGGGAACGATGGTGCAGCACGTGGCGGCCATTGCTGGGGGGGATTTGACTGCGCAGGTGGATGCAACGCGCACCGACGAGATAGGCGCCTTGGCCGCAAGCATCAACACGATGGCCTCGCGGTTGCGTGCGATGATTGCGCAGATTCAGGCGACGGCCGTCAGCCTTGCGGATGCCAGCCATCGCTTGAGCACCTCGGCGGAGGAGATCTCGATCAATATGGGGCAACAGTCCGGTCGGGCTGAGCAAATCGCTACCGCGACGGAGGAGATGAGCCAGACCGTCGCCGATGTCGCCAAGAACACTGCGCGTATCTCCACCTCCGCCACCGAGACCGCACAGACGGCTAAAGATGGGGAGAGCGCGGTCACCATCTCGGTGACCGAATCCAAAGCCATCGCCGACACCGTGACCGAGTCTTCAGGCAGCATCCGTGAGCTTGGCGCCCGCTCGGCGAAAATCGGCGACATCGTGGACGTCATCAAAGGCATCGCGACTCAGACTCATCTCCTGGCTCTCAACGCCACCATCGAGGCCGCGCGTGCAGGCAAGCAGGGCAAAGGTTTTGCGGTGGTGGCCGACGAAGTGCGTAAGCTGGCCGAAGGTACTGCCGAGGCGACGGCCAAGATCGGCTCGATGATCCAAGGCATTCGGACCGAGGTTGACAATGCGGTGGCCTCGATGACTACCGCCACCGGCCGCGTTGCGAGTGGCGTTCAGCACTCTGCACAGGTGGGGGTAGAGCTGTCGACGATTCGCGGCAAGGTAGACAGTCTGCAGGGGATGGTGAATCAGATCGCTACCGCCACCGAGGAAATGTCGAGCGTGGCGAAAAATATTTCCAGCGATGTGTTGGGCGTTGCCACGTCGTCCAAGGAGATCGCCACCGAATCGACCCACATTGCCAAGGCCGCCGCCGAAATTGCTTCGCTTGGCGCGGAGCTAAACGGTTCGGTGAGCCAGTTCAAAGTGTAGCCTGGGCAGGTTACATCAAGAAGTCATCGCAAACTGCGCACCCAATGTGCGCAGACCTCCGAATTTGTTGGTCTTGTCGTGCCTACTGTGCGGCGGCGAGGTTGGGAGTGTAGGTATCGGTCGGACCACGTCGCCTAGGGCGAGCAGATTCAGGCTGGGGAGCCGCTTTGTCTGGGTCACTCGGTTTTGGGCTCTTCCTCGGGATCCGATGCGAGGGTTTCTGGTGCGGTTTGGATCGCTTCAGACGGCGTATTTACGTCCGCGGCTGGGGGTTCGGCGACTGCGGCCACGGGTTCGGTGGCTTCGGCTTCGGCGCCAGCGGCTGCCGGGGCCCATTCTCGCTCTTCCATGAACGCATAGATCTTGTTTTTGCGCTTCCTGAACCAATCGGTGCCGGTGGCTGGGTTGTTTTTTACTGGGCTTGGCAATGCAGCCGCCAATGCCACGCATTGGTCGAGCGTCAGGGTTTCGGTGTGAGTGCCAAAGTAGGCTTTGGCCGCGGCTTCGACGCCAAAGATCCCTTCGCCGAACTGTGCGATGTTCAAGTAGAGGGTCAAGATCCGATCTTTGGAGAGGTGCTCTTCCATGCCCCACGTGAGCAACAGCTCGTGCCACTTGCGTAGGTAGCTTCGCTCGGCGTTCAGGAACAGATTCTTCACTGTTTGTTGCGACAAGGTGCTCGCACCCACCACCACACGTCCTTTCGCGCGGTTGTACTCTAAGGCCTCGCCGATCGCTTCGAAGTCGATGCCGTGGTGCTGGTAGAAACTGGCATCTTCGGCTACCACCACCGCGCGTTTTAGCGCTTGCGGGATCTGGGCGCCTGGGATGGCTTGGAAACGCAGTTTTGGCAGTGTTGGCTCGGCGGCCTGTCGGGCCTCGTAAGCCTCCATGATGCGGGACTTGGGGACGGGGCCCACGGCCAGCGCCTGCCAGTCGGGCCAAAGCCAAAGCAGGTAGAGCAGGTCGGCGGCGGCTAGCAGGCTCACAAAAGCCATCGGGATTGTAAGCCAACGCCACGCCGAACGCTTGGCGGCAGCGGCCTTTGTGCTCACGACTGCCATTCTTCCTTGAGGGAGCGGTCTTGCAGCGCGGCCATGGCGGTCGTGACCTTTTGGCCCTCGTACAGCACACGGTAGACCTGCTCGGTGATCGGCAGCTCTACCCCTTGGCGCAGACCCAGCTGGTAGGCTGACTCTGCTGTGGGCACGCCCTCGGCAATCATGCGCATCTCTTTCAGGATGTCGGTTGGGCTTTTACCGCTTGCGAGTAGTTGCCCCATGTGACGGTTGCGGGAGAGGTCGCCGGTGCAGGTCAGAATCAAGTCACCGACGCCAGCCAAGCCCAACAAGGTTTCGGGGCGTGCGCCCATGCTCACCGCCAGGCGGGTCACCTCGGCCAAACCGCGGGTGATGATGCCAGCGCGGGTGTTGTTGCCAAAGCCCAAGCCGTCGGAGGCTCCCACAGCGATCGCAATCACGTTTTTTAGCGCGCCGCCCAGCTCGACACCGATGACGTCCTCGGAGGTATAAATGCGGAAGGCGCGGGTCGAGAGCGTGGCTTGCACAAGCTTGGCCACTTTGAGGTCGCGGCTGGCCGCCGTAACATTGGTGGGTACGCCACGCGCCACTTCGAGCGCAAACGATGGCCCCGAGAGCACCGCGATATTGGCGTGCAGCGCTTGCGGCAGCTCTTCGGTGAGTACCTGGTCCATTGTCGCGAGGGTGTGGCGTTCGATGCCTTTGGAGCAGAGCACGAGAGGTGCCGCGGCGGGGAGCATGTGGGCGAGCTGTTTGATGTAACTGCGCACGTGTTGGGCGGGGAGCACGAGGAGCAGCAGATCTTGGCCAGCGACCGCCTGGGGGAGCTCTTGTGTGGCCACAACATCCTCGGGCAGCGGCACCTCGGGCAGGTAGAGCGGGTTGACGTGCTGAGTCCGGATGCCCTGTACCACCTCCGCTTCATACCCCCACAAGGTCACGGCGTTGCCGGCGCGGCTGGCCAAGCTTGCGAGTGCTGTGCCCCAACTGCCGGCCCCCAACACGCCCACTTTGCGTTGTGTCGTCATTTGTTAGCTCCGAAATCCGAGCAGGCTTTGTAGTGCTCCGACGATGTAGCTGAGTCCCAACCCACCGATGCTAAGCGTCAGCAGGATCTCAATGACCCGTGGCCGTACGAACCGTTGTAGGCGCGCCCCGGTGTAGGTGCCGCACAAGCCCCCCAAACCGAAGGTCAAACCCAACACCAGGTCGGGCATCGCGTCGGGGGCCAGTCCCGTGTGAGCCATTGTCACGAAAATGCCCACCGCCAATGCTGAGGTCAGAAAGGTGCCAAACAGCGTGGCCCCGGCGATGGTGTGCACCGGTAAACGCCAGAACGACACCAAGAACGGCGCAATAATAGCGCCGCCGCCAATTCCATAGGCACCACCCACGACGCCCACGATTACCGTGAGCAACATCAACGGGGGCACCGGCACGCTGTGGGTATCACCTTGAAAGGTGTACGTCAGTTGCCGCAGATCCAGGCGCGTGGTGCGCACGTTGAACTCGGCGACTGTGGCCAAAGGTTTCGTGGGATTCTTGAGTTTGGCGAGGATGCGGCTACCGGTAAACACCAGCACTGCGCCCACGAACAGCTTGAACCAGGTCGGGTTGGCGAGCCAGCGGGTGCGCAGGTAGGCTCCCAACAGCACACCCGGGAAGGTGCCTGCCACGATGATGCCGGTGAGCGACCAAAGCATGCGCTGCTCTTTGGCATAGCGGAACACACCGCCGGGGATCGCCACGACGTTATAGAGATGATTGGTGGCGGTGATGGCTGGGCCTGTGAGTCCCAAGACGCTCACTTGGAACGGCAAGATGAGCAGCGCGCCCGATAGGCCGCCCAAGGACATCAGGCTTGCGGCCAGGTAGGCAAAAACAAACGCCAACATGGGGTGGAGCGCGTACACGCGGGGCCTCTTAGCGCGGATGCCACTGACAATAAAGAAAAGGTGCGTCATGAAACGCCCCAGATCTGCTATGGTGTGCCCCCTACCATGACGTCGTCTACAGACACGCTTTATCTCGCGCCTGCGGACTACCAAGCCGAGCTTTTGGGAGAGTTGGGTGCGGATGCCGAGGTTGTAGCTCCAAGGCTTGTGCGTGCCCCCGGGCCGCGGCGACAGGTCGCTTGGGCACAAAATGTTTGGCTCAACCCCGAGCGTCTCACGGTTCGCTCCATTGGCGATGCGACCAAACAGTTGAAGGCACGGCAACGGAATTGGGCGTTGTTTCCCACCGCGCATCATCGGCGTGCTGCGCTCATTGTCGATGGCTTGCCCAAGGTGAGCGGCAAGCCGTTGACGTTCCCCACGCCAGCGCCGACATCGCCGTTGGGTTCGTTTGCGCTCATCGCGCCCGACACCCTGTGGGCCGCAGGTCACTGCACAAGTCCCTTT
>JAKLEG010000053.1 GCA_022703175.1 Myxococcota bacterium
GTCCTCGGTCAACCAGCGCCTCTTCAACAACGCCTACTTCCGCGCCGTCGACGCACTGCTCCTGCTGGCCAGCTATCGACTCGCCACCCTGCTCGAATGGCTACCCTGGCTGGCGGTATTCGTTCTGGCTGCCCTCGTCGACGGCGGATTGGTGCGGCTCATCAAGGCCAAGGAATTCCTTCAGCACGATCCGGAAATGTTCGCGCTGTATGCCAGTTTGGGAATCGTGGTTCTCTGCGCGACGGTCGTCGGCTTCGTGCTGCCGGTGACGCTGCATCCGCTGCTGCTGCCGTGCGTGCCGCTGGTGGTCGGGGTGCTGGCCGGGCGGGCGCTGGGGTGTTTTCACAGGCGTGGATGAGGCAGTATTTCCGCGATGAGATCGGTGTAATCCACCAATAGGCAGGTATGCTCTGATAGCGCATGTCATGGCTATACTGGTGATTGTCTGCTTCACAATACAAACGAGATCGTCGGGCGATTGGTATCGGTGACTGCACCTCGGCCAGCACTACCGTTGGTGCCAGGTGAGGGAGACGGCCGGTCTGTGTCAGTCAACGGACCAAGGTCAGGAAGTCATCTTGATGGACAGCTTTGCCGATGCCGGTCGGCGGGACCCGACCTACAAGAGCCATTAGGCCCTGTTCTCTATCAACGGCTGCTTCCAGACTTGAACTGCATTTCGTTCCTGCAATCCCGGCGGAAACGGCTCGGCCAACGCCGACGATCACCTCCATACGAATCAGCGGGCCAAGCTCAGAGGCCAACTACCAACTCTGTTGATAGTGTAAAGACATATATGAGATACAGTGCCAACAGAAAAACTCAGAGCCGTCTAGAATAGCCAGCCCGCTTTAAACCGTACAAATCCAAGGGCCAGGGGGAAGAAGTGCAAGACCAATCTATAGCCACGGTAGGTACGAGCGTGCCACCGTCAAGCGCTTGGGTGCGCTTTCTGCGCACCTACGGACCAACACCAAACAATCTGACCATGTTTGACGAATACGTGGCGGGAGCAATTGGAAGAGCCAAGGTCCAACCAATTGCGCTCAGCACACCGATGCTCGAGCCGATGAATGCGCATCTCGCCTCGGGCAAGCCAGGCTCAATGCTGATTGCAGGCACGGCCGGCGACGGGAAGACCTACCACTGCCGAGCACTTTGGACATCCATGGGAGGTGATCCGCGGGCGTGGGCCGCCAAAGGTAACATTAAAGAGCATCGCCTGGCCGATGGCCGCTTGGCCGTATTTGTCAAAGATCTTAGCGAGTTCAACGGCGAGGAAAGCGACGCCCCATTGGCCCGCCTTGAAAAGTCGGTGCTAGGTGGCGACGACAGCGAGATCGTCATCTTGGCGGCCAATCACGGCCAGGTTCTCGATCGGCTTCGCGACTTGGGGCGCAGACAAGGACGCAACCATCCCTTGCGTAAGCCACTGCAGGAGTTTTTCTTGCAAGCAGGGCAGGAACCCGAACGCCTTGCCGTCTTTGATCTCAGCCGTAGCGTGGGCCGGATGGCATTGGAGGAAGTGGTTGCGGCCGTAGCCAAACATGCCGAATGGGACAACTGCGCCAGATGCGCATTGAAATCCGGAGGCAAGGTCTGCCCGATCTACGAGAACCGCGAGCGTCTGCTCGGGACCGGTGATGGCGCGCAACTGGGGCGCCGCTTGGGCGATTTGGTGGAGATCGCCAGGCTCAACGGGCAGCATCTGCCTGTCCGAGACTTGCTCGCCCTGTGCGCAAACATGATCTTGGGGCACCGCGACGCCAAGGACTGCTTGATGTCATGCGCCGAAGTCGCGTGGATTCAGGAGCAAGGCGCCGTGGACCGCGCTAGCGTCTACGGCAACGCGTTCGGCGCCAACCTGCCCAAGAGGCGGCTGGCCGATCGTCCGGTGTTCAAGGCGATGGCGGCCTTCGGCGTGGGCGATGAGACCACTAATGGTGCCGATGGTTTGTTGGTCTACGGCAAAGACGACGTGAAGCTTGCGCCGACGTTTGCCCGCTTGATCGGCAGCGATTCGATCTACGGCGCCACACCAAGGCTGTTGAGCGCCCAAGACAAGTATCTGGAAGGCGAGGAGGCAGCCCGAATCGACGGCGGTGCCGCTGGCTTCATGGACCTATTGCAGGAACAACGCCGCCGGCTCTTTTTTACCTTGCCGCCTGACGAAGAGGGCTATCCCTTCTGGTCCATGACGGTGTTCCGCTTCGCAGGCGAATACTTAGAGATGCGTGCTGCCCTGCTGGACAAAAAGGCCGTCTCCGAGACGGTGCGTGGACGAATCGTGCGCGGGCTCAACCGCGTGATGACCGGCCTGCTGATCGACAACGTAGACCGAATTTTCGTCGCAAGTTCGGGCGGCTTCACCCAATCACGCGTCAGCGTGCTGTGCGACACCGAGGCACCCTCGCGGCGCCTCAATGGCGTCGGGATGGCCATCAAGCTCGAAGCAAATACTGGCCGTCCTTCGCTGGACATTTCGTTGGCCCAAGGCGCTGGAAACTCTGTGGCCTTCGACCTCACGCCCGTGCGCTTTGAGTTTCTCTCGCGCGTAGCCGAAGGCGCGTTGCCTGGCAGCTTCTCTAACGAGTGTTTAGAGGACATGCTGGCCTTCAAGGCCAAGCTGCTGCGCAAGGCCGAGCTCTTCAGAGGCAGGAGCCAGCAGGACGACGACGAGGCAGGCGCCGACAGTGGCTCGTTGACGCTCAACTTCATTGACATCGAACAAGGCGGACACGGGTTCTCTCGGCCGATCACCGTGAGGATTTCGGAATGAGGCAGCGCATTGACATTGACCGGGTCGATTTCGCCGTCGATGAGCACATTTGGGGCCACCGCCTCTATGACGAGCAGTTGCCGCATTTGGCGGTGCTGGAATTCCTGGGCGTCCTGGGGTCAAATCTTGACAGTCCATTGATCGCCGCGCCGAGCGACAAGGTGAGATACAGACCCCAGCATCAAATCCGCTTGCGCGGGTTGTTGTTCAACAACCCTTTCGTCGAGGCGATCCGTGAACGGTCCGTCACCGATGACGAGAAGTGGCGCGAGTGGAGCGCCTTGTTTGCCCAAGACGCGACCAAGCTTGGCGACGAGGACATGGGCTACCTCCGCAAGGCATTCTCCAACTTTGACGACTTCGCCAAGGCTATCGAGCTATTGCGCTCATCGGCGTTCGAGGCCCGCAGCAACAAGCGTTGGAGCTCAAAGTTCGTGTTTCCCTTTGGCCCCGACGCGATATTCGAGGACTTGCGGATTGACTCGGGCGGAGCGAGCAACGACCGCCGATTCTTCGCCCGCACTGGAGAGCTGCTCTATTTGATGCTAAGCCGCGCGGCTCGCGGGCCGGAGCTGGGCGCGCAGCTGTCGCAGCGTCTCTTCAATCGGTCTGCGCCGATGAACCGACTTGTGCGGGCATTGCAGGGCGAGCCCCAGTTGGCCTCGAATTCGCGTGACGTGGGCTACCTGCCCCACGCGTCCAACCCGCGTTTCGATCAGCTCTGCGAAGATTGGCTGGCGATCCTGGCCAAGGACATGCCGATCTACGACGCGTTGGAACACTTGATCGCGTCGGCGGGGCTGAACCTCTTGTTGTATTTCCTTGAGCAGGCCAAGACTCAGGCGGGCGACGCCGAGCCCGTGGAGTTTATCTGCGAGATCGTCTCCAAGGAGCGGACCAAGGTTCGGGCGCTCTCTGGCGATAGTTACCAGCTCAACCAAGGCCTGTCGCTCAAGGCGGTCCGGGCTTCAATCGAGCAAGCCCGCCTCTTGCCCGAGTGGGAGGCTGCGTCCAAGTCGGACTACCCCGACGCCGAGCGGGCCAGCATCATGCGCGAGCTGTTCCAGTGGCCGTCGAGCGACTCGGACGACGAGGCGGACTACACGCGCATGTCCGGCGACAAGCTGATCGAGATGCTGGTGGATATGGCACTTTCGCGCCACGAGCAACACGTCGGGAAAATTCACGCGTCTTGGTCGCGGGCCATTGGGCTCAGCTCGCGCCGTCTTGCCAGGCGCACGCGATACGCCCCCAACGACCGTCTCATCAAGACGTTGGTGGTGGCCATCGTCGATGACCGCATGCAGTTCGACGAATTCCTGGCCGAGGCCAAGAGGCGCTACGGGATCGTCATTGGCGACGCGGAAGGCTCACGCCTTGTCGCCGAGAAAAAGGTGGACCAAGAGGTGCTCAGCGAGAACCGCGCCAACCTCGAAGCGCGGCTGGTTGGGCTCGGGCTGGTGCGTCGGCTCTCCGACTCGTGCTCGTTCGTGGAAAACCCGTTTGGATTCAAAGGAGAAGAAGATTGCTGACCGATCGGATCATTGGGCGCGTCGGCGCCGACATCCTGGCTAAGCGCATCAATGACGCTCGCCAGGCCGACGGCTCTGCGCAGGATTCGGCGGCGCTGTTCCGCCTCGACAAACTGTCTTCTTCGCAAGTCGCGTCGGTCGCGCGCGCGGTCCTGGCCAACCACGACCTCGCCGCCCGTGTCGATCTCATGATCCCCGAGGCATTGGTCGAAGGGCAGGGCTTGCCGCCCGAGGCGCTGATCCAGCACAACGCGGGCTTCGTGCGCAACAACGCCCAGACGAGTAAGGAGGCGATCCTCACCGCCAACGGCAACGAGCACAATCTGGCTGACACGCTCGGCCACGTCACTGCCTTGGGCGCCAAGGAACTGCGCGCCAACGAAGAGGCGTGGGTCGATGCCACATGCCACGTCGGGTGCATGACGCCGGTTCCCGAAGATCGCCAGGTGTTCCGCTCGGCCCTCAAAGGCCTCATTTCCGCCAATGAGCTGTCGCTCGTGCAGCTCGGCGATTTCTGCGCCCACGTTACCGAGGCCATGTCGGCGACGCGTGGTCTACCGATTCGCGACGCCATCGGTTGGTCGCTGCCCAAGGTTGGGTTGCCCAGGGACACCTCATTCTTCGCCAGCGCGAGAACCTATGGCGCGTCATTCAAGCCGTGGAAGAAGGCCTTCGAAAAGCTCTTCGCCCATCGAGCACCGCTGCTTTTGCGATTGCGGTCCAACGGCCAGCCGCTGGACCCTGACGAAATGCGCCAGCGCTTGATGGACAACGCGACAGACATCACCGACGCTGCGCGCGTCGCGTTGGATGCGTTCATCAACGCTCCCATGGGCGACAACCAGCCAGCCGCCGACGTGGCCGAACTCGAATGGGAGACAGATGGCGTTTGCCACATCTTCGACAAGCCCAAGGAGAAGCTGCAAGGCCTGGCCGAGCACACGCTGAAATTCTTTGAGCACGATTGCGAAGACGCCGATGCCCTCGACGAGAAGTGGAAACGTCATCTTGAAGATCTCAAGGCACGCGAGAAGCGTTCCGAGTGGAATGACGACGACAAGGTCTTCTTCGAGCTGCACCGGCGCCACATCGAGCAGTCCCGCCCGCTCCATGCGCGTTGGGAGAAAGCGATCTTCGGCAAGGCCATTGAGTGCAACGACTTTCTCGATGGTTTCGCGGGCGTGGCGCACCACCTCTTGGCCGGAGTTGGCGACATCGCGGGTGAGCGGTTCCTGCGATTCACCGTCAACAAGGGCCGCAAGGAGTGGCGCGAGCGGTTCAATTATGACGTGGGGTCCTATTTCTCCGCGATGTATCGGGGGCTCCGGGAATTGATGGGCTCAAGGGTGGACTGGAAGGTCGAGCGCATGGGCGCTGGCAACCTGCCCGACCCGCTCTTCGATTACGAGAAGTTTTTCGCCAAAGAGAAAGAGCTTCGCGGTACGGCGCTCAAGCCCGTCTCGTCGCTGGCCAGAAACGCGGTCCAGATTAAGTTCGACGTAGCGCTCATGCAGCGCTTGGGCGATCGCGAAACCATCATCGACAAGACGCAGCTCGTTTGGAGCTACCGCCCTGAGTCTATCGGACTGGCGATGGTGTCCGATATGCGCCGCCTGCTGGAAAAGGGCGCGGTCGGTTGCACCGAGGTTCCGCGCCGATTGGTCAGCAAGAAAGGCGGCGTGCAAAGCGTCTCGCTGCTCGATACGGGAACGCTTGAAGCCACGTTCTCGCGCGACGCCGGTTCGCTTGTTCCACCCGCCAACAAACTGCGCAGCCAGCGCGCCGAGATCAAGGACCGTATCAAGGAACTCGCGGCCGAGGGCCGCTTGACCAAGGAGCAGCGCGACGAGTTGCGCGCAGGCTGGGATACCTTCGAGGCCGATTACATCGTGGCCATGAAGGACTTTATCGACACGGGCCTGCAAGGCGAGGCCGTTATGCGCCAGGCGGAGTCGTTCGCCGCATTGCTCAACGCTTTGACGGTTCATGCCCGCGGCGACGTATGCCGCGCAAAACTAGTGGCCGAGGTGCTCTCAATTGGTACGGCTCGCGTATCCGGCGAGCAGCCATCGCTCATCATCCCGCCATGGCATCCCGAACGCATGAAAGCGCTGGCAGTGAAGACGCGCCGCGTTGCGGGTTTGGTGACCCACTTGCTTACCAGCGATAGCGTGCTATTCGGCCATCGCGACATCTTCTTTCGGGAGTTTTCCGAGGAGCTCGCTCACCCGTTCTACCCCGAGATTGCCATCTTGCTGCGCGGCAGCGAACCGCTCCTTGTGTCCGAGAGCAGCACCGTCAACGGATATAGCCTCTTTGAACGGGCAGTCCGTGGCGCAGAGGATTCGATGACAGATGTCGATCCAACGGCCGCCGCCAAGCAGGCGCGCGAGCTTTTGGAGCGCTACATCGGCCTGCAGCCCCACGAAGCGGCCAATCTCAGCGTGTTGCTCTACAACGCCGACGCGGCAGAGCTTCCATTAGCCACCGTGCGCGAGCTTGCGGGCCTGCAAACGGAGGATGACTTCCAATGCAATGTGTCGGTAAGGCACAGCGACCCGGCCAAGCTGCGCCGGGTCTATGCAGAGCTGGTCAACAAGGCGGGTGATGATGCCGACCTGCCGGTGGTCAGCGAGACCTCGGACAACTTCATTTCCAAGCTGCGCATTGCCGTGACGCCGGCATCGGCAACGCCGGGACAGGGCGAAGGCGGGTTCAAACCTTTCGATGTAGCCTTCCTGCATGACGTGGTGTCGCGCACGGCTGTCGAAGAATGGTTGCCAGTGGACTGGACTAATGATCGGCCTAGTTTGGAGCACGCCCCCTCGCGCTGGGTATATCGCAGTGTCTCAGGCGAAAACGAGCTCAAATCCACCACGTTCCTGACTTGCCCATGGCAGACCGCCTCCGGTTGGGCCTATGTAGGCGCGGTAGCCGCCGTGCATCGTCAGACCGATGCGCCTGTGGGAGCCCGCTATCTGCCTGCCCGGCGCATCTCCTTGCAGCACGAGGCCCTGGCTTCGACCATGAATGACGCTCACGCATTGGCTGAGTGGGTCGCCACCTATGACGAGTTGCTCGACAAGCGCCAGTTGCAACATAATGGCATCACCGTGGTGCGATATCGCCGGGCGTCCACCAACGGGCGCAATATGATCGTGAGCTCGACTTCCGAACTGCGCCTGCTGGGGGTGTTGATCCGTCGGCGCCTTGGCGAGCTGAGCCTTTCGCTTAGGAGCGACGAGCTCGATGCGGTGGCCGCGCGGATGAAGAAGGATGCCCTGTCGGTCTCTGGCGACATCGTTCTGCGCGCCGCCAAGCGCGGTGTCTCAGCTGGCGAAATGCTCGGGCTGGTCCTCAGCCGGCATTTGATCGCTGAGGAGTTCGCCGCCCAGGCCAAAGTCGGCCGGTCGTTCAGCGTTTTCTTCTTGCTCGACGACTATGCAGATTGGCTGGCCCAACGCGAAAGCCGCATCGCCGACATCCTGGCCCTCTGTGTCGAGGAGGTCGATGATGGAGTTCGCCTGCGCATTGCGGTAGTTGAATCCAAGTATGTTGCCGCCGATGGCGCCGCCGAGGCGCGGCGTTCGTCGAAGGCGCAGCTCATGGCGACGTTGACCACGTTCCGCGCCGCATTGTTTGGCTCCCCCGGCCGCCTTGACCGCGACGTGTGGCTCTCGCGCCTGGCCGACTTGCTGATCGATGCTGAGATTCCGCCAGGCCTCTCGGGGCTGCTGGAGCGGGCGCGAGCGAAGCTGCGTGAAGGCGATGTGGACATCGCGCTGCGCGGCTACTCGCATGTCTTCATCCATTCCGCTGAGGCTGGCCAGTCTCAATCGGCATCCGAACAGATTGAGATCGACAACACCGATGACGTTCAAGCGTGGCAGGAGGTGTTCGACCGGCCCGAGTTGCGCAAGCTAGTGGAGGCCTACGCGGCCGGAGCCGGCGCCATCGATGCGAGGGCCTTGCTAGGTGGCGCGGAGCCGTGGAAATCGGTCGCGTTCAGCCGCCCCGCCGCGCGCGTTGGTTGGCACGCGATGATGGAACAGGTTGGCCAGCAGTCGGATCAGCCACAAGAAGCGACGGTCGCGGTTGAACTCGTTCAACAGGTCCTGGGGAGCCCTCCGATGGCCGTTCCCGTGGATGCGACACTCACTACGGGAATTACCCAACCTGAGGCTACTGCTCCGGCTCCTGTGGCGGTGGCGGCGGTGGGGTTGCACCTGTCGGCTTTGATCGCTGCCAAGCAGGCTGGATTGGCTGTGGCAGATGATGAGCGCGAAGCTTGGGCTCAGGAGACCACCAAGAAGCTAAAAACGGCTTTGAACAGCTACGGCTTGCAGGCCGCTGTCCTTGGCACGCGCATGACGCCCAATGGCTGTCTGGTGCGTCTGGCGGGCTCTGATCGACTCAGGGTCGAAGACATCGAAGCCAAGCGCACCCAACTGCTGACCACCCACGCCATTAGTCTGGTGACGGTACAGCCCAAGCCTGGCGAGATCGTGGTGACGATTGCTGGCATCAAGCGGCAGGCGGTTTCGCTGTGGGACTTGTGGGCCAAGCGGCAGCTCAACCGAAATGTGGCCGGCATTAACACCTCGTTTGTCTTGGGGCTCCAGGAGATCAACGGCTCCTTGCTCTATCTGAATCTTGGCGGCGAGTTCGGCGGCCTGTCCTCACATGAGCCGCATTCGCTGGTGGCAGGTGCAACAGGCAGCGGCAAGTCGGTCTTGATTCAAGCGATCCTACTGGACATCGCGGCGACCAATCCGAAGGAGCTGGCCCAGATCGTCCTCATCGACCCGAAGATGGGAGTGGACTACGCCGCATTGGAAGACTTGCCGCACATGCGCGAGGCCATCGTCACGACAAAGGAGCGCTCGACCGAAGTGTTGGAGGCGCTTGTCGAAGAGATGGAGAGCCGCTATAGGGCGTTCGCCCAAGCCCGCGCGCGAGACCTGGCTACATTCAACGCCAAGGCGGCGCCTGAGGACCGGCTGCCTATGATGTTCCTAATCCATGACGAGTTTGCGGATTGGATGCTGGACGACGCTTACAAGGGCGCGGTGGGCGCCGCAGTGCAACGGCTCGGCGTGAAGGCGCGGGCCGCAGGCATTCACCTGATCTTTGCCGCCCAGCGGCCGGACAAAGACGTGATGCCGATGCAGTTGCGCGAGAACTTGGGCAACCGCCTGATCCTGAAAGTCGCCAGCGAAGCCACATCCAAGATCGCACTTGATCGACCAGGAGCCGAATTGCTGCTGGGTTGCGGCCACATGGCCGCCAAGCTCAATGGCGAGCATGGCCTTGTGTTCGCGCAAGCGCCCTTTTTGTCGGATGACGACATTGCATTGGCGGTGGAGGCAATAGCAGCCGACAGCAAAGAGAATTTGGGGGCAGCATGAACAAGAAGTGGCGCTCCTCTACGCATGCGATTTCAGACATTCGCGATTGGAATAGACAAGGAATATTGATTCTTCAGCCTGACTATCAGCGCAAGGAGGTTTGGGGAGATGCCGCCAAAACGATGTTGATTGACAGCATTCTCAATGGCATTCCAATGCCGAAGATATTTGTGTCATCAACGATAAAAGATGGAAAGACAGTAAGAACTGTTATAGATGGACAACAACGCATAACAACCATCCTTGCTTTTCTTGCAGATGGCTTCCCGCTGGCAGCCCCATATTCTGGTGAGTTTGTTGGTCAGCGTTTTTCACAGCTTCCTCAGGACATTCAAGAAGAGGTCTTGTCCTATGACATTGACTTCAACGAGGCGAAGGGCTTGTCAGATGAAGAGTTGCGAGAGGTCTACTCTCGAATTAACAAATACTTCGTGGCTCTCAACAAGCAGGAACTGCGCAGAGCTGATTATCCAGGAGACTTCTTGGATGTCGCCGATGACTTAGCCAACCTGGAATTTTTCGATGATTGTGGAATTTTTAACGCAACTGCTCGGCGTCGATCGCTGGATGTCGAATATGTAGCGGAGCTTCTGGCCGGTCTTCTCATGGGTATCACTGACCGTAAAGATGCAATCGATGTTTGCTGCAAAGAATATAGGCAATGGGAGCACGAGGCAAAACGATCTGTATTTACCGGATTTACAGAAGTTCTGTCTGACATCGAAAAAATATTCAGCGTCGGCATTCCGATAAAGAAGACTCGGTGGAAGCAAAAGGCTGACTTCTACTCCCTATTCTTCGCAATTCAGTCCCTGCATCTGGACGGATTGTCATTGCCTGACGATTTGATGCAACTGCGTGGCGACCTTTCTATTTTGAATAATGGGATTGCACCGACATCGAGTGTTCCAATTTTCAGCAAATATGCTGTCTACTGTGTCTCTCAGGCGAACTCCGCATCTAGTCGAAATTGGAGGACTTATTTCTTGACAGCGATTTTGCGCGGAACCTATGCAGGGACAATCGCAAACGTCGATCAGAGGCAGATCGTTATGGAAGTTGCATCCGATATTCGGTTTGCAATTGATAGTGATTGGAGTGGTGACGGTTGCCCGCCAGCGAATGAGTTTGTTTGTCCCGCGTGCGGTGTGCGTGACAAGTCAGCGGACTTGGCGTCGTCAGTTCTATTTTGGGAGCAAGGGACTCACGCTTTTCAAGTATCTAATGCTAAGTGGGCGCATGCCGCGTGCCTTGAAAACTTGGCCGCCGCCGAAATAATCAAAGGCACCGATGTTGTCGATTCGGATAGTGAAGACAGCCGGGAGGATTAATGGCTGGGCTTGCATATTCTTCTGGAAAGGCAATCGTCCTTGCTCGTGGACAGACGTTTTATTCCATCCCCGATACCCTAATTGCCGACGATGGACGATCCTATATTGTTGGTGATCACATCAATTCTGGTGGGAATGCGGTAGTTCACGCTTGCTACGAGAAATCAACAGGCGACAGTTATGCCGTCAAATTTCAAGTTGAATTGAGGAATCGCAGGCGGGAGCGATTTGAGAGGGAAATACAACTACTAAGGGAGCTGGACGATCCTCACATCATTTCTTTTGTTGCGAGTGGAAAAGTTCGCGGAACAAAAATGGTGAAGCAGCACAACGTGCGCGGGCGTCCGCTGCAAAACGTGAATCGCGTGGACGATGTTCCATTTGTGGTGTTGTCGCTCGCTATCGCTAGTTTGGCTGAGCATGCCCGTAGTCCCAATCAGATTGCAAACGCGACATATTTGGGACAATTTATTGGGTTGGCGCGCGCGTTGGAGAAAATCAATTGCAAGGCGCTTCACCGAGATATCAAGCCGGAAAATATTCTCGTTGTTGGCGAAACTTGGGCTATCAGTGATTTTGGACTTTGCGACTTAACCGTCGAAGGGGTTGACCTATCTGCGGATGACGAACGGATTGGTCCTGCATTTTGGATGTCGCCGGAGGCCTTGAACAAACAGCTCGGCTGCGGGGATTTGATTGGCCAAGGGTCGGATGTCTTCCAGTTGGCAAGTGTGTTCTGGTATGTGGCGTGCGGTCGTCATCCTACTGGCATTGTTCGACGAGACGATTGGAAAGGTCCAGAACACCTATATCCAGTCATAGAACGGGCTTTGCTCCACACAAAGGAGCAGCGCTTCGCGAGCAGCGAAGCGTTCAAAGATGCATTGATAGAGGCAGTCGGACTGTCAAACGGAAGTGAGCACGAGGTCAACCCGTCTTGACGACTCAGGTGGTGACAGGCGCTGTGCAGCGATGCGGTAGCAACTCACCAATCAAGCTGGCTCGCAGGGGGATTAGCTTTCGGTCGGCGACAACAAGCGGACGAAATAAATCGCAGTTCCTGCCACTTGCTCGCGGCATTACTTGTGACAGGTCACGCAGGAGCCATTACCTTCGTCTTCACCATAGACATCGTCGATGTCTTCTGGGCATGAGCGGACTGGGCGCAGCGGGTTGATCGGGATCACGGCGCGGGCGCGCTCCCTGCGCTTCTCAAAGTCAGCCACGATTTGGGCGACCCGCTCGGGCTGCTCTAACTCGGCAAGCGATTCGCCCGAAGACCAAGTGAACGGAGAGCCGTGCTCCAAGGCGTCTTTCTCCAAGTCCTTGGCTTCTTTGAACTTGTCGGGGTGCCGTTCTTTGAGGCGGACCCATTCGATCTTCTGTTGGAAGAAGCAGAAGGTGCAACCGCTGCGCGAGCGCCACTCGTAATACCTGGGGTATCCCACTCCCGAGGATTCGAGGATGTCCATTACGCCGGCCTTGTCGATGCCTGCCGCGCGAAAAGGCAGGAGCACGCTGAGGTTGTTTTGTTTGGATGAGTAGCCCTCGCGATAGTCCTCGTCGGCTCTAATGGCAACGTAGGAGATGACCTTATCGCCAGCCTTGATCATTGGGTTAACCCATTGTTCAAATGGCTTCAACTTGAGCATCCGCGTGCACCATCTTGTCTGGGCTGATGGTAGGTAGTGGTTGTATTCGCGTAGCCAGAAGCGGAAGTCGCGTCGCGGATTGAGCCGTGCGATGGGCTTGCCGAGGTAGCCCTCAAGGCGGCCGAGGAACTCATAGACTTCCGGCAACTCCTCGCCTGTGTCGGTGAAAAAATATTCGATGTTGAGCTCGGGATGGACCTGTCGCATATGCACGGCCAGCGCCGCGCTGTCCTTCCCCCCCGAGACTCCGAGAACGTGGCGTTCAGCCATGGTTTTTCTCCTCGTCGGCGGCCAGTCGCATGCCCGTCTTGGCAAGGATGGCGAGCAAAACATCGGTGCTCAGCCCTTGCTTTCTGAGTTGGCTAGCGAGCTCATCCGCCTTCGACTCCACTGCCTGGAGGTGCCGGTCGGTGATGTCGAAAGAACGCGAAATCATCTTGGCACCGGTGCCCGCGCCAATGACCACCGCGAATGCCTCGCAGTTGGGCTTGCGGCCCTTGACCGAGACGAACGCTTCGGCCTGCCTGAATCGCAGGGCGACTTTGGAGATTTCGAGCGTGGCTGCGTCGATATCGCGGTCGGTCCAGTCGCGAGGGGGCTTGTCGGCAGCTAAGCTTAGGATGCCTTCAATACTAGTAATACTGCCGTCGTGCTTGGCCAGACGAGTTGCGAAGGAGTCCTGCCTGAGGTCGCCTGTAATGCCCGCGACGGCCTCAGCCCGAGCCCGCAGGCGGTCGAGCTGATCCGGTGGGGCATCAAGGGCTGCCAGCATTCCTGAATCCACGCTTCTGAGCATGGTTTCGTAGGCACCGGCCAATTCGGCAATGGGGTTGCGCAGCGCTTGCACATAGGCGTCGCCGTCGCTTGTGTCCAGCAAAGCCACTAAATCGACGAACAAAACCTTGTGGGGATCGCTCGCTTTAAGCAGCGTGTCGCGGATAGCTCTGGCCCCGTCGCTGAGTTGGTGGGTGCGCTGGGTCCACACTGGGAGGTTGAACACCAAGGCGACAAGGCCACGGGCGGCTTCCAGCGGGTCACGCGCCTCGGCGGCGTGTCCCACTTCGGCCAGGATGTTGGCAATGCCTCCGAGGATTCGGGCCTTCTCCTCGTCAATGACCACCCAGCGCAGCGAGAAGCGGCTCGCATCTTGGAGGTATTCGTCGATGTCGGCGTCGGTCAGGCGCGGGATGAACATCCCATCCTTGTAGACAGCGACATTTGATTGATGGGCCAGTAGGAACGCGGCGAGGATTGCCGGCTGGATGCCTGCCTTCACGCCAAAGGGCGGGGCGGACCATAGGTTGAGGATGTCGGACGCGTTCACCCGTGAGGACGAGTCAACAAACAAATCGCGAGTTGCCTGCCAGATGTCGCCGAAACGGGTTTCGCTTTCGTCGGGCGCCATGAAGCGCCAATGCCCATCACTGACCTCGCGATGAAGCCCAGTGCTGCGCAGTAATGTCTCGTAAAGGCCGCGCTCAGCGGGGAATCCTTCGATTCCTAAATTCTCCACTGCTTCATGGGTCAACATCCGGTGCAGTAGATCGCGGCGTGCCTTGACACTGTTGCTCGACACGCTGTCGCGGTTGACCAACTCACTCCATACCAGCGGCGCGCTGGAATAGAGATCGTCTGCAAGATCTGAAGCTATTGGTGAGAGCCTTGCTCCGGCCTGGACGGGCTCATTGCTACCGTCAAACCATTGAGCGTTGGTCATCGCGGCTTGGAGCTGTTCTTCGAGGTTGGCCTTTACAGCCGCCAAGCGCGCGTGAACTTCGCGGCGCGCAACGGCATCCCCTTGAAGTTCGTGGCGGTCTTTTACCGTTTCGAGCGCCACTAGCTCAGCGCCGAGCTCTTCAATACGGGCATGGTTGCGAGGAATGCCGACAAGCACCGGCCAAGGGCTTCGCCGAGAGCTTTCTCGCGCCCTGCGCTGCGCAACTTTTTGGCTTAGGCCGCGCTCAGGAAGTGCCAGAGCAAAAAGGCCGAATTCCCCTTTCGCCGGAACGTAATTCTCGGCGAGGCGTTCGGCCTCGTCGAGTTGGCTAAGTGAGATGTTCATCCATCGCATCGTGCCGGTCTCGTGGTAATGGCGCTTTGCCACGACCGGATGCAGGCCCATTAACTGCGCGAGGTATTTGTAATCGACGCCTGAAGACGTAGCCAAGGTCTTTGTGATGGCTGCGTCGATATCGAAGTCGCTGCCTTCGAACACTGACCAAGCACCGATGTGTTTCTTGAAGAGAATCACGCGCAGGCGTGCAAGCTCTTCGAGCCCCTTCTCAATCTCCGTGATGGAATGTGAGTAGAAAATGGCGCCTAAGATGGCGGTATCGGCGGCAAGCCCGGAGCCGTTGCGGAACAAGTCGATGATAGCGACGTTCTTGATTAGCTCGACGAGGAAGGGATTGCCAGCCTTGGCCTCAGTACGCTCGATGGCCTCGACGGCTTGCGACCAGCGATGGCCATCGGGTGATGCGAGTATCGCGGGCTCAAGGTTCGACCGAAGGTAGTCCCAGTAGTTATCTGGGCGATACCAGCTAGTTGATTCTATTGGGGTCGTGTGAAGGTAAGAGCGGAATCCATGTGGCTCTACAGACGCCAGAAAACCAAAGGTGCTGCGTTCGTTCTGGCCGAACTGCCGCTTGGAGATAGGCCCGAGCAACGCAGCCATAGCAGGATGTAAGGGCCAGCAGGTCTCGAGAGCTTCAGCAAACTTTCCTCCCACTGCGGGGCGTCGAGAACGTATGGACTCCGCAATAGCCCTGGACGCATCTCGCATCAAGGTCGGACGCCGCTTGGCTTCAATGGCTCGGCCAATCAACTCCACGACTTCATCGCTTGCAGCAACGAAAGGCAAGTCAACATAGCGACCCTGGACTTTAGCCCAGTCATCCCGCGTATCAGTACCTAGTCGCGCGCCATATTGTGCAAAGGATTGATGCAACACACCAACTACCACTAACTTGCCATTGGCGCGCGCGGCGGCTTCGGCCAGTTCTTGGAAGAAGTACACATCGTCGCCGTGCCCCAATGCGGAGCCTTCGAGGAACTTGCCCATCTCGTCGAGGATTACCAAGACGCCATCCTGAGTCTGATCCTCGGCGGTTTGGCACAGCTCATTTATGAGGCTGGTGGGCGACACTTTACGGTTATCGGTGCCTTTGCCCTTCGCTTTGCGAAGCGCTGCATTAAGCTCTGCTACTACACTGGAACGCTTACCTACTACGGGCACAATCAGCCAGCCGTTGCGGGTGGGAAACGCCTTGTCGAAATTGGGCATAGCCCCAAGATTGAGGGCGTTTCGTGCGTTCGTGCGCAGTGTTTTGTCTGGGTGTAATGCGCTCGCGAGCGCGACAGCAAGTGAGGACTTCCCGCCACCGAAAGGCCCTGTCCAGGTGAACGAGCGTTGGTTGGTCTCCGTAAGCTGCCGGGCCATGTTTTCCAATATGGCGGTAGCGGTTGCGTGACAGATATACCCCGTCAATGCGTCAAGGCGGCCCAAGTCCGCATCGACCCGAATCGACCGTTGGTAATGACGGGAAATTTGGACGAAGTCTGAGAGCATTTCGCCTTGATCTTTAGTCATAAGCTCGCCGAATCATTTCTCTGCGCAAGTCGCTCGAATCCCCTGCTTTCTTGTGCAATTGGCGCAAGCCAGCGGTATCTGTCCACGCTAGAAAGCCTTCTGTGAGATCACTCAAACCCATGAGGCGGTCCGCCACAGAATCCTCATCAAGTTTGAACACTCGCCCCGGGGCCCCCTCTCCATACGCAATCGTCTCGAATGCCATTGAACTTAGGTCTTTGGCTGAGCTGTCCCAATAGTCGAGCAGTGCGTATGCAAATAGACCGTCGTGCAGTGTCGCCTTGGGGCCCCTGCGGAAAGCATATTGACCCTTATGAACCTCTTGAAGCAGACCAAGCTCGCCAAGCAGCGGTTCAGCGAAGTCTTCGGGCGACCCTCCGGCGAAACGAGGCGCGTAACTTCGAAGACAAGTCTCCAAGTCTCTTGAAAGCGTAGAAGTGGACAGCTTGCGCTTCGGGTCAAGCTTGCGAGCAAAGTCATCCAACGGGACTTCGAGCTCTTGACGCGTAAACGTTGGAGCCGTCACATTGTTGAAAAGCCAGCGCCACGTAGTGGCGCGGTTGCCCTTGCCCGCAAGCCACCAATGCGCATACCAAGCAGTACTTGGGTTCTCTGCGTATGGATCCAAGCCGCCATCACTCAATATATCTCCGGCGATCGGAGATATTTCAAAAAATGAAGGGTTGTCGGGAGATTCGCGCAAAACATCGCACGCTAACGCCCAATGGCGGATAGAACTGACCATGTTTTTGCCAACTCCAAACGAGGCAATGGCTTTTTCGTCTGTAAAAGTGGCTTTCAGCACCCGCCCCCCACCAATCGCTTGATCGAAGGCCTTCTTTAGCCACATCTGACGCAGCGGGAACGTCTCATGCCCCGAAAAATGGACGGAGGCTCTGCGGTTAACTAAAATTTTCATCATACTATTTTAGCGCCTGAATGATGAACTGGCGAGTTCCTCCAGTTCGAGAGGGAAGCGTAAGCTTAAAAATTAGCCCACAGAGGAGCGATGTCTCCACATTAGCAGCTTAAGCTGTATGCTTATACAGTTATGTATTGTAGGCGCCTCTGACCACGCATGGCTCGTTCTGGGAAATCCCCGGAAGGTTTTTGGCATTTCTCACCATGAATAGATCAACGTCGCCCCAAGCCCGTTGGTGCGACGTCTGTACGTGCGAATAACAGCAGCCTGTGGTGAATTTCGGTTCATCGTCTGCTTCGGGCCGCAGTGCCGTCACCGGGCCCTCCTTGTCAAACGTCGTCTCGGTGATGATGACTAGCTGTCAACTAAAACCCGAATGTCATGCACAGTAACGTTTCTAGCGGCCTATCGACCTATTCCCTGACAGCGAAATCCCCCTCACAAGCCGCTCATTCCCGGGAGACGTGATAGCCGGGAGTGCTTACTCTTCGGTCATACGCTCATACGAGCAATACTCCGCCACTGAATCGAGGTAAGCAGCATGTTCATCGCCACACCGACGACTCGCCAGCGCCACGCCGTGTCCAACTCGGCGGCGAATGAAACTCACGATGTCATCGAGACGCGCCTGTGGCTTGAGGAGCACGACTGGCTCTACCGCCTGCTGCGCAGCGCAGACAATGTGTCGCCGACCTTCCGCTTTCCCGATCTCATCAGTGCCAGCGTCTCGCTGCTTTTCGCGCATTCCGATGCCGCCACTCGCATTTTCCGGTTCCTCGGGACCGAGCTTGTCCTTCGCTCGCCCGAAACACCGCGCCGCCGCGAATCGATGTGGCGGTACCAGTACGAGTTGCTGTTGGACCTGCAACGTTCGCCCGCCAACCGGCACCCCAATCCAAAATTCCAGCTCGACCAATTGACCACGGCCTGCGTCGCCCTGTGCCGGGCAGAGGATGACTCGGGCGCCAGCATACTGCGGCAGGCACGCCGCAACATGGCCGAACGTTCCCATCGCGGACGCGATGTGCCGCCCGGCTGAGGCTTGCGACGCCTTAACTGGTGCCGCTGACTGGCATCCACCCGCTCCTGACCCGCTCGCTCACCGTCACTCTGCCCGGCTAGACGCCGGACCGACCCGAACCCGACCCTGACCGTCCGCGCACCGCCGACGGCCCAGACCCTCGCTACCGCCCCCCGGCGGATCGTTCCGGTTTCGTTGGAGAGGTGACTCATGCGTCTGCCGCCGCAATTTACTGGCCTGACTGCCCTGGCCGTCCTGGCAACCATGCCCGGCTGGGCGCGGGCCTGCTGGGAGGAAGCTGCCCAGCGCTACGGGATCTCGGCCGACCTACTCTATGCCGTTGCCCGGGTCGAGTCGAGTCTGAACCCCCAGGCCGTCAACCGCTCACACCTCCAGCGCACCGGGTCCTACGACATCGGCCTCATGCAGATCAACAGCGGCCACCTGCGGACACTGTCCCGTCACGGCATCAA
>JAKLEG010000530.1 GCA_022703175.1 Myxococcota bacterium
TTGGGGGTCACAAATAAACCGGCAAAACGTCGCCACGCACGCGCCCTTGCGGCTGCAGGCCCAGGAGCTCCGCGCGGCGTTGTATCGATCACCTCGAACGCCGGATGGCCCGGCGGCTCGGTAGTGACAGCTTCCGGCGGCCCCCCCTCCTCGCCCGGTATCTCGCGCTGGTCTGCCACGAGCTGCACATGCTGAGGCAATTCTTCAGTGGGCGGCACGAACCGAATATTGTCCCCCGGATAGATCCAGTGTGGGTTGGTGATCTCCGGGTTGTATGACCAAACTTTTGGCCACAACCAGGGAGAGCCAACAATGCGTTCAGAAATGGCCCACAAGGTATCGCCCGGCTGCACCACGTAGGTATCGCTGCTCGGATTCCATTCGGTCAGCGGCGCTCTCTCTGCGTTGGGCTTCTTCGACGCCGTGAGCGACATCATCAGCAACGCCACTACCGCGAGCCGGTTCATC
This sequence comes from Myxococcota bacterium, assembly GCA_022703175.1. Taxonomy (GTDB): domain Bacteria; phylum Myxococcota; class XYA12-FULL-58-9; order XYA12-FULL-58-9; family XYA12-FULL-58-9; genus JACRCV01. The sequence goes on from JAKLEG010000530.1 coordinate 469, forward strand.
GTGTGCTTCCTTCCTCGATCGGACGAGCCGTGGCAGCGCCGAGGGTCGTGAGGTGCGAACGGGCCAAGTCGGCCCAGGCACTGCGCGCGTAGGTCGCAACCACGGCCTCGAACACCTGCCGGGCCTTAGCCCCTTCGCCTAAGCGTTCGTAAGCAACGCCCAATTTGAACAGCGCGTCGGCGGCCTTGTTGCTCTTCGGGAATTTTTTTAACACCTTAGCGTATTCGGCCACGGCGCGGCCGTAGTCGCGGGCATCAAAGCGGCACTCGCCCATCCAAAATACAGCATTGTCAGCATACGGATGGGTCGGAAAACGTTTGAGAAACTGCGCAAACCTTTGATGTGCAAGCTCGACCTGACCGTCCTTGTAGGCGGCCAGCGCTTGCTCAAATTGCTTTTCCGCATCGGCTCGGTCGCCCAGCTTAGGACTCGGCGGCATCGGTGTCACCGGCAACGCCGTCAACTCCCCAGCCCCATTCAAACGGATATCCACAGTCGGTCCTGGCGCCTCTGGTGTCTCTTCAGGCTCCTGGTCACCCGCAGGTGGGCTATCAGGCAAAAGTTTGACGACCTTCAACGTTGTTGGCGTCGGAGCTACCTGAGATTCGGCGACAGGCGGCGGCATCGCTAGACGGTCGGCCAACACAAAGAGGCGGTTGGAGAGTTCCTCGATCCGACTCTCCTGGCGAGCCAAATCCCTCCGCAATGCCGCGACTTCGGTGCCGAGCAGATCGGGTACGCTGGACGTCACACTGGGAGCGCAGCTGACCAACCCCATGCCAAGGGCTACCAAGAGCTTCCATTGTCCTGCGTCAGCGACTCGTTGCACCCTGAGCCTCACCAGTAGCGCGCCGCAAGCTTTTGGCACGCGCCTTAGCGAGTCTCACCTGCGAGTCCCAAACCGTCAAGAAAACGGCACGTTATGCGTGAGCGAAGGCAATCACCGCCGCCTGGCGCCCGGTCGCGGGCTGGTCACGGCGGTATGAATAGAACACCCGGTTGCAGCGGGTGCATTGGCGAAAGGTATCAATCGAGTCGGCGGGAACGCCCGAAGCAATCAGCACGCCACGGTTGTGCACCCACAGATCGGCAAAGAGTCGCCCATCTTCCCGGCGGCTGACGACGTCGTCGTCGGGCGCCGCGCTGGTCCGAAGTTGGGCTGCAACCTCCTCACCTACCTCATAGCAGCACGGACCAATGGCCGGCCCGATGGCAGCCAAAAGCTCACTCGGGGGCACCCCACTTCCGTCTAGCCGCTTGACCATGGCCTCAACAATTCGTGCGACGCTCCCGCGCCAACCTGCGTGCACAGCTGCAATCACGCGGCCCCGCCGATCGGCCAACAGGATTGGCACGCAATCGGCAACCAGCACGGCAATCGCCACCTTGGGATCTCGCGTCCACAAGGCATCGGCCTCGATCGATCCACCAGCACGCTGAGTCACTTCTACGACGCTGCTGCCGTGGACTTGCTTGAGTGATACCCAGGTCGCATCCGGTCGGTTGAGTCGCGCCAGCACCGCATTGCGATTCTGTTCTACGGTTGCTCGGTCGTCCCCTAGTCGCAACCCCAAATTCAGTGACGCATAGGCACCGGAGGAGTGCCCCCCTTCGCGGGTTGTGAAACCATGCACCACGTGGGCCAGACGAGCCAATCCCGGTGCGACCAGTACATCCAACGACATCAATCTTACCCCTTGGCTCGTGTCGAGCCTTTGCCCCGTGGCGGCGCCTTAGGCGCCTTGGTGGCTCGCGCAACGATTGTCCCGAGACGTTGTCCCATTCGGACGGCATCCCCCAAGGCCAATGTTTCGAGTTTTACGCGCTGCGGCTCAAACACCAACACCACCGTGGATCCCAACTCAAAAGCACCCAGCTCCGCACCTTTGGCCATCGGCAATGCCGGCGCATAGTTCAGATCTTGGCGGGCCTGGCCGGCAACATTGGTATGCAAGGTCTTGTCATATGTGACGCTGATGCGGCCTACCAGCGTTGCACCCACCTTCACCACGGCCATGCGCCCGACATCGGCGCTGTCCAGGTAGGTGATGAGGCGCTCGTTGCGTGCGAACAACTCGTCGATCGCCTGAACCGCCTCGTCGAATACCGGCAGCAATGCGCCCGGTACCACCGTGGCACGCGAGATCTCTCCCGCTACCGGCGCGTGAATGCGATGGTAGTCTTTCGGAGACAAATACAACGTAAGATACGAGCCCCCTTCAAACCGGGCCGCCTCTTGATCGTCGGAGAGCAAACGACCCAAGCTGTAGGTTCGCCCTTTCACCTGCAATAACGTGCCGCCTTCAACCAGGCCGCAGGCAGCGACCCGACCATCCACGGGGCTCACGACGGCTACCGGATCTGGGTCAATGCGCCGCGCCCCGGCCCGTAGATGGCGCACAAACAATTCTTCAAGCGTGTTGTAGTGCCCAATGGGCTCGGCGGCTTCGCTCATATCGATGCCTGTGGCAGCAACAAAACCACGCTTTAACAGCGCGACACCAAGCGCCGGATGTTTCTGACGTGCCACAAAGCCCCACGCACGCGACATCACACCTTGAGGCAGCCGTTCGACAACGTTGACGAGCAGTCGACGATTCATGGCGGGGTCATACCTCAGGCTCGCACCGCGAGTCCAAAGTCCCCCTCAAGGCGCAGCACCTTCGGGGCGAGGCGCCACCACCGCCAACAGGGGAAGCAACCGCGAAAGGGTGGCTGGACCAATTCCCGGAACGGCATCCAACGCCGCCAGGTCAGAAAATGCGCCGTGCGCGTCCCGGTAGGCAACAATGGCCGACGCCAATTTCGGACCGACACCCTCCAAGAGCTCCAACTCTGCCGCGCTAACGCGGTTCAAATCCAAGGGCAAACCGAGCACAAGCCGCGCGCGCGCGGACATGCCGCCAACGTCGCGCTCACAATGGCCAGCCCGTAACACCGCCCGATCGCCGGCGACCCACGGGCCACACGCAACCAAGTCAGCCTCGTCACTGCAACCTAGTCGCTCACCCGTTGCTTCTACCACCGTCACCGGCACGGCACACACGGGCGCGGGTAGAGACTGCGGCGCTGGACTCCATGTCAGCCAACCACCGATGACCACGACAAGCGTCGCGATCACCACCCACCATGCCACGCCACGTGCTTGGCTGACCGCATCTGCCTCTGCTGAATTCGTATCCAAGGGCGTCCGCTCCTAGCTCCCTGCGGCCTTCTCGCGCTGAAGGCCGAAGCTTCTACTTCGGCTGACCAAATAGCACCACACAGAAGATCGTTTGTGGCCCCAGGCGCGGATGATTTCCCTGCGCGAGTCCGAAGCCCACATTGGCATTGGCGAGTTCCTTGGGTAGTACCGAGGCCGTGATCTCGGCCAACGTGCTGACGGCCAACAGCACCACGCGCAACCGTTCGTAATGAACCGCAGCCGCCGCAAGCCCGGGCGTTTCGCGGACACTAGACTCACCGTCAGGCACTTGCGCTGCACGTAGCGCCGCGACCTGTGCCAACGCGCTTAAACGTGGGTCCGGACGCACCTGGCTCGATGCAGTGAACGCGTCATTCAAATGTGCTTGCCCACTCGCAGCGTCGAGTGGCGGCGGCACCCGCGAGAACAGTTCGGTGACAATGATTTCGGTGGCCCCGGCCGTAACCTTGGTAGCAACGCCAATTCCCATTTCGGTGACCTCCGATGAGAGGATGTTGCTCCGATGTCCTGGGCTGTTCATCAAGCTCTGGTGAGCGCTTTCGGCAGAGCCGGCGCGCGCCAAGTTTTCCATGATCAAACCGCGCACCACCGAAGCCCGGCGCAGACGGTCCTGAGCCTCGCCGCTCTCTGGCGAGCGATGCGCGACGACGCCTGTGCGAGCCATCTCAACGCTGTACTCCCGTGCCACCGCAGCAAGCTCCGGCTGCGAAGGCAACACGGAAAGCCCGTGCGCGCGTC
>JAKLEG010000531.1 GCA_022703175.1 Myxococcota bacterium
CGCGCGGAGAGCTCGCGGTGATTCAAACCGGCGGCGCGGTCAAGCTCCTTAATCGGCTTGGGCAGCTCGACCTGAAAGCGCCATTCTGCGGCTTGACCGCCTTGGGCCCGAAACGCCGTTTCCCACGCAGGCCACCAGTGCTGCACCGGCCGCCAAGCAATCGGCTCCACAATCAACACCTGGCTACCGGCTTGGGCAACCGCAAGTAGGTTGGGCAACAGCCGACCACGAAGTGCGTCATCCAACTCGTTGATGGCAAAACCCGCGACGAGGCGGCATGGGGACAGCGGTCGGCGCTGCTGGACGAAATCGCCCACCACCGCACGCCCCGATACCCCAAAAAACTCCAGGCTGGCTTGTGCCTCACCCACAGCCCAGCGGTTGCTATCGATACCCCAAAGGGACACCGGCTGCTCGGCCGCAAGCGCCCATGCCAATCCGGCGACACCTGTGCCACATCCCAGATCAACGATATCCCGCGGCCCTTTCGCCGCACCCAGGCTTTGCAAGATTTCGCGCACCAACCAAAAGTGCAACGGTGCGAAAAAAGTCGCAAAGGCGGCCCGCTTGCCGGCGCTGTCGAGCACCTTGGGGGCCTGACGCTTGTCGCGTCGCTCGACATATGCAGCGGATACCGCCTGCACCGCGCGACGAAGCTCTGCAAAGGTCAGTGACGCCTGGTGGCGTTTAAACAACCACGCCACCCATTCCTCTGCCGTGGGGTTCTGCATCACGCACCCCTGCCACACAGCCCCCTAGCAAGTCCAGCCTTTAAGACACAACAAATTTATAGTTGTAATATCTTATTCTTAACATCCTATTTCCGTAAGACTCGTTTTTATATATTATTTTTAAGAGAGATTTTTAAAATACTTTAAAAAAACACAAACAGCAGTTGCTGTTACTCAAATCAGAAAAGTCCACGATTAGGGGTTAATGGTTCGTCGGTTGTCGCTGTCGGGATCGAAAGTAAAATTCATTACACGATCAACGTGCGCCGCGGTGTTCACCAACCGCAAGGCCACATCACCGGACGGGACCTCGACGCCATTGAGCGGCGTCGTGCCAAGTTTACGCCCCTCACAGTAGACGTCCACCCATGCCCCCGAGGAGCGCAACCACAGCTTGGCCGTAGCCGGACGCGCATTCGCACTGGTGCTCGACCCCTGCACGCGGCGCGGCTTGTGCAGGCTGCCCTGCCCCACTACACCAGGCGTAGCCACCCGAGCGGGACTCGCGACGGGAGTGGCTGTGGTGCTCACCAACGCTACCTGCAACCGATCCTGAGGCGCCTGGACGGTCACCACACCCGACCATTCTTGGTAACCAGGCAGACGTAACGCCAACGTCAGGCTTTCGCCCAACTGTCGGCCGGGCAGCTGAGTCGGTGTCACAAGCCCCGTATCCCGGCCCTGCAACCACAATTGTGCTCCAGGAGGCAACGAGGTGATCGCCAAAGTTGCCACGATGGCCGCGGTTGGAGCTATCGCGATCGGGGTCGGCAACACCGGCGCCAGAGGCCGGCGGGCGCGCAACCATTGGGCCCCACCGCCAAACAGCAGCGCCACCAGCGCGACACCCACGCCAGCGCCAACACCCACCTGCCAATGTCGACCGCCAAAACGGTCGACAACCACGGCGCTTGCAGGGACGTCGACGGGCGTTGCCTCACGAGGTGCGACCGGCGTCACGGAGCGCGTCGGCGCGCCCAGCACCGGCTCGGAAACCGCGGTAAGCTGGGTGAGATTCCAACCTTTCGACAGCGAGCCCGCGCTCGGATCCGGCTCGGTGGCAACCGACGCCGGGTGCACAGCGTCGAGCGGCAGCGTGTGTCGTGCATGCAAAAGCACCACGGGTGGCGCAGCCACCGCTACCAGACCCGACAGGTCCACCACGCCGGCGGTGCCTAGCGAAAACCGAAACTCGGCCAACGCCTGCGCCAACGCGGCCAACGAAGGGTATCGATCCGCAGCCGATGGCGCCAAGGCCCGCATTACAATTGCTTCAAAAACATCAGGAATATCAGGGCACTGGGGACGTAAAGGGCGCACTTGCCCCGCCACCACTTGGCGCAACAGCTCCATTTCGTTGGCGCCAGCGAACATCCGCTCGCCGGTGAGGCATTCCCACAACACCAACCCCAAGGCAAACTCGTCGCTGCGCGCGTCGAGCTCACGGCCGGCAGCCTGTTCGGGGGCCATGTAGGCCACTTTGCCTTTGATTGCCCCGGTGGCAGTTCGGGTGTCGCGATCCACGGCCTTGGCGATACCGAAATCCATCAGCCGCACCACGCCGTTTCGCCCCACCATGATGTTGTGAGGTGTCACGTCGCGATGCACAATGCCCAACGCCCGCCCAGTCTCGTCACTGAGCGTGTGCGCATGAGCGAGAGCCGTGGCGATGGTTTCGCCAATCGCGGCGACCTCGGCCGGGCGCAGGCGCAAAGACTTCTCGGCGTGGGCCTTGAGGATCTGGCGCAGATCCAAACCGTCCACGTACTCCATCGCAATGAAGTAGGTGCCGTCTACCGCACCAAAATCGTAAATCTGCACAATATTCGGGTGCGACAGCCGCGCTGCCAGACGCGCCTCATCAATGAACATCTGCACAAAGGTCGGATCGGCACCAAACTGCGGCAGTATCCGTTTGACGACCAGGCGCTTTTCGAATCCCTCATCACCGCGCAACGAGGCCAAGAAGATCTCGGCCATGCCGCCAAAGGCCAAGCGCCGCAAGAGAGTGTAGCGGCCGAACTGCTCAGTTTTTAGCTCCGCCATCGCACTGCCTCAGACCTGTGCCGAAATTTTGACCGAGCAGATCTCCGCTCGTACCATCAGCCCCGGCGCCCCCTGTACCACAGGCATGCCGCTGGAGCCCACCCATGAAAAACACGCTGTACGCCATCGTCGCCACCTGTACCGCCATGTTGATTACGAGCGGTTTGGTCGTCGTCGCCACCGCCGCACCTGAGCAACGTCCCCACGTTACCATCGCCGACGCCAACACCGACTTGGACCCCGGGATCATGCGTCAACTGGCCGAGGCCAAGGCACGCGTCGGCCTGCGACACTAAAACGCTAATCGAGCCAGGCCCCGCGGACCACGAGGGTATAAGGTTCGCACGAATAGCTTTCGGCGCCCCCCGCCGATGCGTCCGCTGCGACCCGTACATCCAACACCCGGTCATCCGCCGTACCACAATGCTCCGGCCATTCCAGCGCCACGGTCGCCGGACCAGCTGCGGTCGTTGCACAGCGATCCCAGAGCGGTTCGCCTGCAGCTTCGACACAGGACAGAGAGAATGCAGGCGCACCTGCGGGGTCGCTCAGGTGCGCGCAAAGCTCATAGCGCGCCGAATTCGACGTCACCAAAGTCACCTCCAGGCGAAACCCCACAGCAGCGCAAGCATCCACCTCGGCAAACACCAAGCGAAACCAATCGGTGTCCCCCGCAGGCGTAGCCCCCGACGCATACACGCGCCCTTGGTAACGCGCCAACTCATGCAGCCGCACCTCACCTTCGGGCGTGGTCTCCCCCAGGCTGGCCTCGGACACGAAACCCAAAAAGCCGACCAGATTGCCCGGGGAACAATCCGCCGGCAGCTCCTCGCCGTAACTATCGGCAAGTGACAGGCCCTCATCGATCGTGCCGTCGCAATCGTTGTCCACGCCGTCGCACGACTCGACGCCACCACCACTTGGGGTGCAGGCATACTCACAGCCGTCTTCAAGAGGCCCGCCGGTGCCATCCCCAGCGCCGTTCAAATCCACGTAGCCAGCCACGCACGCGTAAACACAGCCCGCCTGCTCGCAGCGCCGCTGCGTATGGTTGCGCACGGGGCACTCCAAACAGCTGGCCCCACAAGCGCTCGGATCGTTGGCGGCCCGGCAACAAGCGGCCTGGGTTTTGAGGTTGCCGCAGCGCGGGAGATCGTGGCAATCGTTGAAGGGTGCAGTACACGCAGCGGTGGAGCCCACCAACGTCAACACCACTTGCTGGTCGACGTCGTTGTGGACCAGGGTCAACGACGCCACATCTAAAGAGCCTTCGGCGCTTCCCTGGTAGTGCACCGTGGCCACCGCCGAGGTCCCGGGAGCCAGGCTCCAGGGCCAATCGGCCAGGATCGCAAAGGCGCTGCTTCCCGTGATGAGGGCTCCGGCTACGTTCAAGGGCCCAACACCGTCATTGCGCACCGTCACCGGCAAGTCCCAGCTCCCGGCAAGGTAAAGGTCTCCGGCGTCTAGGCACGGTGATGGATACGTCCAAGCGTCGCCGCGACACGGATGGACGGAATCTAGCGTCCACGTCACCAGGCCCGCGGCGTCGAGACTGGCGTAGTCAAGATGCAGCGTCGGATCGATGCCCTCACACACAACCCGCAGCCGCCGCACCGGGTTGTCGGGAGTAT
>JAKLEG010000532.1 GCA_022703175.1 Myxococcota bacterium
GCATCGCCGAAGAGGCTCTAGAACGTGCGTTGATCACAGAAATCCGCACGCTCCCGCAAACGAATCACGGTCGGCAGATTCTTGCTCTGGTGGGCCCCACGGGTGTCGGCAAAACCACCACAATCGCGAAACTGGCGGCGCACTCGGCGTTGATTCGCAAGCAGCGCACCGCCCTGATCACGCTCGATACCTATCGCATCGGTGCCATTGATCACCTCGCCCAGTATGCCGACTTGATGCGCGTGCCAATGGAGGTCTGCCGCGACGCCAGCGGTCTGCAACAGGCCATCGACCGCCATCCAGACGCCGAGATGATCTTCATCGATACGGCCGGGCGTAGCCCCAACGACACCGCACAAATATCGCAGCTGCGTCACGTCTTTGCCGAACTCAATGTGGACGTGCACTTGGCCTTGGCTGCCGCCACAAGGCAGCTTGAGATGCGTCGGATTCATGAACGTTATCGCTCACTTCCAATCAAAGCCGCGATCATTACGAAGATGGATGAGGCGGCGGCGCTGGGCGGCATCGTCAACCTGTCAATGGCAGCCCGCCTACCGCTGTCGCACGTGACCTTCGGTCAACGGGTCCCGGAGGACATCGCGCAAGCTGACGCCAAACGTTTGGCCAAGCTGATCGTCGATTTGGCGACCCGCGGGGCCGCAGCCATCGACAGCCCCGATCGGTGGACGCACACCGCGCCGAGCGCCCCCTCGCATCAAGAGGTGCAGTCGTGACCCCAACCTCTGCCGACCAAGCCAACACACTGAGGCTGATGCGCCTGGAGAAGAGCGCACACACCAACGACGCGCCGGGTGAACAGACCAGCATCAGCGGTACGACACCGACGGTCATTGCTATCGCCAGTGGCAAAGGCGGAGTAGGGAAAACCAGCCTGGTGGCCAACCTGGCAGTGGCATTCGGCGAAATGGGTCACCGGGTTTTGGCTCTGGATGGCGATCTTGGTCTAGCCAACCTGGACATCACATTCGGCACCCACGCACCGCTATCACTGGCCGATTTGGTGGATGGCACCGCCTCCGTACAAGATGTCCTGCGCCCGGTGGCCAACAACGTCTATTTGTTGCCCGCCTGCTCGGGGCGCTACGACCTTGCCAATCTCGCATCACGAGAACGGTACGAACTACTGTCGGCAATCGACGGCATGGATCAACACTTCGACACCGTGCTCATCGACACCGCTGCGGGTATCGGCTCCAATTCGATCGGTTTTGCCGGGGCCGCAGAGCGAGTGTTGATCGTTGTTAACGGCGAACCCACGTCGTTGGCCGATGCCTATGCCTTTATCAAAGTGCTCGCCACCCGCTGCGGCGTGGAACGTGTCGAGGTCGTTTCCAACATGGTCCGCAGCACGCTCGAAGGCGAAGAAGTCTTCAAGAGCCTGTGTCGAATGGCAGAACGCTTCCTGGGCGTGGGCATGGACTATATGGGCTGTGTGATGCGCGATCGCATGGTGTCGCGAAGCCTCTTCATGGGGCAGCCGCTGTTGGTCGTCGCTCCCACCTGCCCGGCAAGCCAGAGCATTCGGCAGTTGGCCAACCGCTTGAGCCGCCAGCAACGCACCGCACGTGCCGCCAGCGGTGGTATCCAGCTGTTCTGGCGCCGCCTTGTGGCCTCGGAGGCGTCGCAATGAAACTGGCGCTCCCGGGCACGGATCCACAAGCGCTTAACCGCGCCGAGGTGGAACACTACCTACCCTTTGTTCGCAAGGTCGTGATGCGAATCTCTCGGCGGTTACCAAGCCACATTCAGGTCAGCGATCTGATGGGCGCTGGCGTAATCGGCTTGATGGAAGCATTGGACCGCTTTGACCCAGCACGCGCCACCGATTTCGAATCGTATGCTGAGTTCCGCATCAAAGGCGCCGTTCTGGATGAGTTGCGCCGCCGCGATCTGATGGCTCGCGATGCGCGTTTGCAAGTCAACCAGGTTGAGAAAGTCATCGCCAAGCTGACGCAGTCCCTCGCGCGACAACCCGAAGAAGCCGAAATCGCAGAGACGATGGGCATCACCGTGGAAGAATATCGCGCCCGCATCGAAAAACTGTTGCCCGTTCGCGTGGTGAGCTTTGAAGACCTCCCCAGCCCTGACATGGTGGGTCCTGACAGCTCCCCATTTGATGAGGTCTCTCGGCGAGAGTTGGCCACGCGCCTGGCCGAAGCCATCGCGAGCCTGAGCCAACGTCACCAAACTATCCTCAACCTTCACTATCGCGAAGAGCTGAATCTTCGCGAAATTGGTGAAGTTTTGGGAGTGAGTGAATCGCGTGTCTGCCAACTGTTATCCGACATCACGCTGCGCCTGCGTGCCGCCATGCATCGCAACGACGACGGTGTAAGCGACACAGAAACTTCAGCCGAAGGAGGCGACCATGTCTGATGGATTGTATGCCGCTGTCGCTGGTGCGGTTGCCCAGGGCCAAGCGTATGAAACGGTCTCCAACAACCTCGCCAACATCTCAAGCCATGGCTTCAAAGGAGATCGCGTCTCGTTCAAAGAGGTCTTGGCCAGCAACAACGGCCAAACCAACGTTGAGCTCCGCCAAGTCGCCGTCGACAAGATCGTCCCCGATTTCAACCAAGGTCCCGTACGCACCACCGGTGCACCGCTTGATGCAGCGATCGAAGGCGATGGCTTCTTCGTTGTGGCAACGCCGAATGGTGAGCGCCTCACCCGCAATGGCGCCTTCACGTTAACGAGTGACGGACAACTGATCAGTCCCGATGGCCTACCCGTGCTCGGCAACACGGGCCCAGTGCAAGTGCGCGGCGATCGCCCGGCGCGCATCGATGCCCGTGGGAATGTCTGGGATGGCGACGTGATCGCTAACCAGTTGCGCATTGCCACAGTGGCCGACCGCACAACGTTGTCACGAGAAGGCGCGTCGCTATGGCGTCCCAATAACCCGCAGGCGTTGGTGCCGGTGGAGCCACGCGTCGTTGCAGGTGCTCTTGAACAATCCAACATCAGTGCGGTTCAGGGCATGACCGAAATCGTCCTGCTTTCCCGGGCCTACGAATCCTTTCATCAGGTAATCGAGATCTTCCGCAATGCAGACCAGAAAACCTCCAACGATCTCGGCAAGTAACGACGGGAGAAAACCATGCTTCGAGCAATGAACGCAGCGGCAAGTGGAATGGAAGCTCAAGAGACCCGCATGGATCTCATTGCCAACAACCTGGCCAACGTTAACACCACCGGCTACAAGAAGGTGCGCGGCGAATTTCAGGATCTTCTCTATGATGAAGTTCGCGCCCCCGCACAACCGACCGACGGCACCACCGGCACGCCCACCGGCCTCCAAGTTGGCCTTGGCGTGCGCACGGTCGGCACTCAACGACAATTCACGATGGGCGATCTGAAGCAAACAGGCAATGCGCTGGATATCGCGATTGAAGGCAATGGCTTCTTCCAGTTGACGCTGCCGTCGGGTCAGCTGGCCTATACCCGCGATGGCTCTTTCAAGGTCGACGCCCTGGGCCGGATGGTCAATGCCGATGGCCATTCGCTAGACCCCGGGTTGACACTTCCCAAAGATGCCCGTGGCATCACGATCAACGCCGACGGCACGGTATCGGTCACGCAAGGCGACGATACGAGTCCCACCGAAGTCGGCAAGATTGACCTGGCTAGCTTCGCCAACCCAGCGGGTCTTGAGCCTCTCGGCCACAACCTATTTACCGCCACACCCGCGTCCGGCGATCCGCTGTACGGCACCCCGGGACGTGAAGGCCTGGGCGCGTTGGCGCAAGGATTCCTTGAGACCTCCAACGTGAAGGTGGTCGAGGAGATGATCGACCTCATCGCCACGCAACGCGCCTACGAAACCAACTCCAAAGTCATTCAGGCTGCCGATGAGATGCTACGCGCCACGTCGGCGCTCAAGTAGGGGACCGTTGATGCGACACCTGGCATTCACGCTGGCGTTTCTTTCAGGGCTCATACCGGCCGTGACGCCCGTGCATGCAGCCAAACGCCCAGCGGTGATCACAGTTCGCAATCCGATCATCTTGCTAGGCGAGTTGGTGCCTGGCCTTGATCCGGAGATTGCCAACCTCGAATTCGGTCCCGCACCAGCTCCGGGCATGAGCCGTACAATCCGCGCCACCGAAATTCGCGCCAAACTCGTCAATGCCCGTGCCAACGATACTTCCCCTATGCTTCCCAGCTTTGTGCGTGTGCGACGTGAGGCCCAAACAATAAACAGCATCGCTCTTGAGGAGCTCGTGCGCACCTCGCTGCAGACACTGCTACCCCCAAGCTTCAAATTACGCAGTGTCTCGGTGCGCGGCGGACTCGTCACGGCCGCAGGGACCCTCTCGATAACACCACCACAGCCCATCGCATGGCGAGCTGGACGCCAACTCGTGTCGTTGCGTTTGA
>JAKLEG010000533.1 GCA_022703175.1 Myxococcota bacterium
GGATAAATTTGAATACCGCCGCGGATACAAGTTTTCAACATACGCCACATGGTGGATCAGACAGGCAATTACGCGTTCCATCGCTGACCAAGCCCGCACGATCCGTGTGCCGGTGCATATCTACGAGTCCACCAACAAGGTGATTCGGACGACGCGCTACCTTGCGACCCGTTTGGGCCGGGAGCCTGGCACCGATGAGGTGGCGACCAAGCTTGGCATTGCGAGCCATCGTGTTCGCAAAGTGCTGGAGACTGTCAAGGAGCCGGTGTCCTTGGAGACGCCGATTGGTGACGAGGACACGACCCTCGGCCAGATGGTGGCGGACGGGAGCTCGGAATCGCCGGTGGATGTCACGGTGGCCAATGATCTGGCGGCCAAGATGCGCTGCATTTTGGGCACGCTGACGCCACGCGAAGAGAAGATCATGCGCATGCGTTTTGGCATCGGTGAGTCCCATGCCCACACGCTTGAAGAGGTTGGGCAGGATTTCGGGGTCACCCGCGAGCGTATTCGCCAAATCGAGGCCAAGGCGCTGTCCAAGCTGCGTCGGCCCACATGCACGAGTTCCCTCCGGTCTTTCGTGGATGTCGAGCTGTGAGGCGTTTGCGCGTCTCAAGAAAGGCACGCAGTTGAATCCAGGAGCTACCAAGCGGCAGAAGGAAAAGGAACGGCAACAGTATCAAAACGAAAAGGCCGACCGTCGCGACCAGCGGCGGCGTGAAAAGGCCGATCGGGATGCAAAACCTGGTGTGCCAGGCGAGGATCCTGATCTCGCGGGCATCATTCCGGGGCCGCAGCCGCCGCTTTTCTAAGCCGGCGTGCACCGCAACACGGCGCCATGAGCAGACACCCTGAGTGTTAGAGCGGCTGGGCTCGCAGGACGTTCAAAATCTGTGCGGCCTGTTGTGCTGTGTGTGTAATGGGTTTCTTGGGTGGGACCTCGGTAATCGGCGGGAACTCCTTCACGACGGTGGTTTTGCCTTTGGTGATGAACGCCACCGCGCGGTGTTCCCAGTCGTGGCCGTCCACCTCTTTATCGAAGGCGCGCGATTTGGCCACCCGACCTTCTGTGGATTCGTGGATGTGAGTCTTGCCCTTGCAGGCGCAGATGAACGTCGTGTTCTTCCGCGAAGCGTCGGCAAAGAAGACCGTCCCGCGCACACCGGCGACGGCGTTGGCGGTTACGACTTCGTAGTCGGTGGGTTTTTCAAAGAAGCTCCAGAGCTTGCCCACCGTGAGCTGCACCGAGATTTTGCGTCGCTCGGAGCTGCCGAGCTTCATCTGTGTCCGCTCACGAACCTCCACGATGCTGCCGCTGCCGACTGCGATCAGCGCGGAGCTCTTAGGGCCCGTGATGATCTCGTCGTTTTTGCCAATGGGCGTGCCCTTGAGCGCGGGCTTTCCCCCAACGGTAACGCTGCCGTTGACCTCGACGAATTCCCATCCTGGTTCGGTGGTGGGCAGCGTAGGTGAAGCCGGCGGGACGCTTGCAGGGGTGGGGGGAGTGACCGTTTCAGGTGGCGGCGAGGGGGGCGCCAGCGTTTCGGTTTTCGTACAGCCAGGCTGACTTGCGAGCAGGGCGAGCCAAACCGCAGCGGGTATCGAAACAAAGCGCTTAGCGTGCATCTCGGGCTCCAGGGTTTGGTCGGCACGATAACACCGGTCAGGATGTGCTGCCATTAACAGGCATGCTCGGCGTGGGCCGCGATCGCCACCGCTAGAGCTTCCGTTGTTGAATTTAGCCTTCCGTTGTTGGATCCGACGCCTCGGCCGCCAAAACGAACCTGTTTTTGCCCATTTTGAGACCCCGCGGCGCCTGGTTTTGGCCCTAGGCGCTTCGTTTTGAGCACGGAGCCCTTTGGACTCCAACCCGTCGGCTTCGTTACGAACGCTGGCTAGAATGACCGGGATTTCTTACGGTTACAGGGTGCGACCTTCAGCATGTCGGCTACTTCGTCAGTTCCCGCGCTGATCGCCGAGGCCGGAAGGGCGGGTGAACTGCCGACTGTTGTGTGTTTCTTGATAAATCAAGAAACATCTTGACGACATAGCCATGAAAAACTAGCGTTAGCTTATGGCCACACTTACCAAGTTCAGCTCGCAAATCGATGCTGAGGTACTTGACGAGCTGCGTGCCTACTCGAAGGCAGAAGGGCGGACTCTCAGCAGCGTGTTGACTGAGGCGGGCAAGCTACTCTTGGGCCGCGTTCGCGTTCGGCCCGCGTTCCACGATGCGGTCATCGAAGTGATGAACGAGAACGATGAGCTCTTGCGACGTCTCGCCAAGTAGCGGCCGCATGAAGACCATTTTCTATCCAACGCTCGAAGAAGCACTGCATCTGTACCGCATGCTGATCGACCGATTTGGCGGTCAACACGGCGTGCGTGATTTCGGATTGATCGAAAGTGCTCTGGCCCGACCACAGTCTGGATACTACGAAACACTCGCAGCTCAGGGGGCGGCACTCCTCCAAAGCTTCACGATGAACCACGGCTTCATCGACGGCAACAAGCGGATCGCATTTGCCCTCACGGCCGTGTTTCTTCGGCTCAATGGTTATCGGATCGTCGCATCCGCGGACGAGGCGGAGTCTTTCCTGGTGGGCGAGGTCATCGAGAATAGGGTCAGCCTAGAACAAATCGCGACATGGCTGTACGAGCACTGGGAGTCGATCAGCTAGACACAAGGCTGGCGCGCCTGGGTTGTAACAAAACGTACCCAAGCTGGGTGGCGCCGAGCTGTTGGGCAAAGCTCGGAGAACGCGCAGCACTCGAACGTGTGGCTGTTGGTCCATGCCTGTTTTGCGCTAAACGTCTACGAGTGCAATACCGATTCCGGCCCTTCTCATGTGCGAAAAGTCAGAATCAGCAGTCATGACAGGCACGTCGTGCGCAAGCGCGTAGCAGGCGATGAGAAGGTCAATCGACTTGGCGGCGACACCCCTGCGGGCCAAGTAGAACCCGAGTTCACCAGCCTCCTCCCAGAGATGATCCGGTTGAGCCAGCAGATGGCAGCCACCCAAGAGGCCAAGGACGTGCGACCGCTCTGTCTTGGAGTTGAGGCCGCGTCGAAGTTCCGTGAGGACCGGGCCACACAGCGCGACCTGGTTGGTCTCCAACGCCTCATCAACTAGCGTTGAGAATCGTCCCGCACCGCGGAAGAAGTCGACCCAAGCCGAGGTGTCGACAAGAATCATTGGCGGCTCGTGTCGAGGTCCAGCTTGAAACGAACCTTGCCCTTGAGGTTGCGCAAGGCCGATCGCTTGGCCCTCTTCTCCAGCTCTCGCAAGCCAGCGATGACTGTAGAAGTGATGCCCTGGCCGGTCATCTGGGTCGCCTGCTCAAGGATTTCAACAGGGATGTTGACCGTGACTTTTCTGAATGCATTCTTCATGTAGACAGTATACAAGTATGGCAAAATATGGTCAATTTGCCATACATAGGTGCTGTTTTTTGCGCCAAAGGCGTTTTCCGTGCTCTGTGTGGGCACGTCGCTTGTCGCCGTCGTTGGGTCTCTGTCGGTGCCGACATTGCCCTGCAACGGGGGCTCCCGTGATGGCCAGGCCGTGCACGGTACCGGGTTCCAACTGTTGGGTTTTGTCCACCGTTAGGGCAGTTGTACCAATGAGCCGTGAACGTCAGCCTATTCGGCTCCGTTCAGGCCAGCCAGCCAAGCGTGTGTGTCATCGAGATCTGAGAGGCTGAAGTCAAGTTCTCGTGCCACCTCGCGACGAAAAGCGTTTACCCGCGCGGGCGACAGATCCTGAGGCTGCTCGATTTCTGGGTTGTGCGCTCCAATCGCATAGACGAACACGGCGATCGTCCTTTGGGGATCCCTACAGTAGACGTACATGCGATTCATTGCGTCCCGCGCCAACTGAACGTCCCACGTTCGAGGTGGAGTCTTCGACGTACCCCGGAATGGGGTATTGGCGTAGACCCAGTCGATCACGGTTAAGGCGTCCAACAGCGCCTGTCGCCTTTCTTGCAGTAGCTCCCTGCTGCGATCTGCCACATCTCTTTGCTGGGTGGTCCACACGGCTGTCAAGCAGCTGATGGCGCCGCTCACCAACACAGCCACGATGCTGGCGCCGGCAATGACTCTGGAGGAACTCGTCGATTCGCTGGGTCGCTTCATAAAAAGATTCTCCTCATGGTCGTGGGCACCGAAAGTGCGTGCCGTCGTTGTGGCCATTTTGCGACAACCCATTGCGAATTGAGAAGAACCCTAAGGACCGAACCCCAACAGGGAGAATCTAAGCGCGGGGCTTGGATAGTGGCGCGCCCGGCTGGATTCGAACCAGCTGCCCCCGGCTTAGAAGATCGCTTTGGCGATTCCGCCTCCCTTGTTCTGCTTGCCGAACCGCATTTTACCACAACCCGATCCT
>JAKLEG010000534.1 GCA_022703175.1 Myxococcota bacterium
CCCAAGTTATCGACGCCATAGGCAAAACGGTCGCTGGTGACGGTCAGAGTCATGTTTTCCCTCGTGAGAGTAACACCGGTAGGTTCGGATCGAATATCGGCGGTACGCCAACTTCGGTTGCCCAAAAGCACGTCCCAAATCGGTACTGTTGGCTCACAAAATTGAATCTCTGGGTCGAGGTTCGCCTAACGCTTGCGCCCAGCAGCGCGGATAAGCGGCGTCGCGGGGGGACAACGCCAAGGGTGCCGCACCACAAAGGTGGCTCCCGTCAGTGCCGCGTCCAGGTTTGGCAACGACCCAAAAGCTAAGAAATTCTCGATGTGTTCGAGCAACCGATCGACATCACTGGCGGACATCCAGGGATTGTCGAGATGCGTGCGCACGTCCGAAATGGACATACCCAACCGGCGTCCTTCGGCGACAGCTACGGCATACGCCTCCACCTCGGTGGGTCGGTCGACGTAGGCAAAACGATCATCCCAAAGGTCGAACCCTTGTTGGATCTGCCGGAGGTGGGTCAGCTCGTGCACCAGGTCAAGATACAGGTCTAAATCGTTGCCCTCGTGATAATAGCGTTCGGAAAGCACCACGCGCGGGACCTCGACATCCACAAACGCATAGCCGCGGTCTCCGCAGAGCAACACCTGGGCCTGGCGCAGCAACAGGCGCCGAACGACAGGATCGGGCGCGATGCGCTTTAGGGCTGGGCTCTTGCGCAACTCCGGCAAAAGTTTGGTGTAGGGGTAATCACCCGGCGGCAGGTCGCGAATCACCTGCGCATAGCGAGGCAACCTCACCGCAGTCGGCTTGTTGGTGGCGTTCAACGGCTCGGTGGTTTTCAACATCATCGGACTTCAATACATAGTCAGCACCGCAACGCTTACGTCAAGCGCGATAGCGACCGGCTCGTACAACGAGCGTGCTGATGCGAGGATGTCCGAAATCCGCGAGCGTCGACAACGGCGGCTACTCGCCGCGATACTCATCGCCCACGCGCACGCCGCGCAGGTTGTAGAAGTACATGCGATCCACGTCGTGTTCATCGGCGTAAATCGGCACGAGTAACGCGTAGCCCAAAAGTTCCGTCTTATCGCCCTTGGCATACAGCGCTTGCCACGTCGGATCGCTGAACTCAGCGTCACTATGTTGCCGCACGAATTCGGCCTGGACCTGCTTCTGGTCGGTGGCGATCTTGCTGCGCGCATCGGTCGCGGCATCGGCAGCCACAACATCTTTACACGCACCAACGTTGCCCTGTTCGATGTCGTGCAGCTTGGTGAGCTGGGCCTGCTTACTCAATTTGACAAAACTCGTGGCGTTGTCATCGCTGACGCCTTCGAGCTCTTTCGTGGTGAAGCCAAGCTGCTTCAGGGCAGTGAACAGCTTGGCCTTTTGGCCAGCGCTGAATTTGCTGGTGGCGTAAATGTCGGCGAGTGCCG
This sequence comes from Myxococcota bacterium, assembly GCA_022703175.1. Classification (GTDB taxonomy): domain Bacteria; phylum Myxococcota; class XYA12-FULL-58-9; order XYA12-FULL-58-9; family XYA12-FULL-58-9; genus JACRCV01. The sequence continues at coordinate 1,440 of JAKLEG010000534.1, forward strand.
GGCGGATTTTGGCTTGGCTTGCCGGTTTCAGACCGCCAAAGAAGCCCGTTAGCGCCTCGATTTCACCTTGGTCGAGCTTGCCGTTGTCGTTACCCACAAACAACTGCATCAGACCTTCGAGCTTCGCGGCAGACGAAATGTAGGCTGGCATGATGATCCCCATGGTTGAGCAGACGCTCATAGGTATCGGCACGCTTCGGGGAAAGGTTGCGAGCCATTTGCGCCAACGAATTGACGCAAAAAGGCCCAGAACGGCTAGATCTTCCGCAGTCGCTCTTGCACAACTTCCAGCGCACGATCTGCCGCGATCCTCTCTTGCTTCATCGTGTCGCGGTCACGAATCGTCACCGTGCCATCCGTGAGCGTCTGGCCATCGATCGTCAGGCAATACGGCGTACCTGCTTCGTCGTGTCGACGGTAGCGTTTCCCAATGGCGTGCTGCTCGTCGTACCGCACATTGATGCCGGCCTTGAAGAAGGTATCGACCACCTTGCGGGCGGCCTCGGGCATACCATCTTTTTTCACGAGCGGCAGCACCGCAACCTTAATAGGCGCCAAGCGCGGATGCAGGCGCAACGTAACTCGCGTCGCATCTTCACCCTTGGCATCGGGCACCGCTTCTTCGTGGTAGGCGTCGATTAGGTAGACCAACAATCCCCGGGTGGCACCCGCCGCCGGCTCGATAACGTAGGGCGTGTAGCGATAGCCCGGTTTGCCCGTGGCTGGATCGTTCTTGTTCTGATCGAAGTACGATAGTTTGGTGCCCGAGCTTTCACTGTGCTTCTTCAGATCGTAGTCGGTGCGGCTCGCGACCCCTTCCAACTCGCCCCAGCCCCAGGGGTAATCATATTCGATGTCGTAACAACGGTCGGCGTAGTGGGCGAGCTCGGCCTTTTCATGCGCGCGTGTGCGGAACTTGTCCTTGTTGTTGGCAAACGCACGCCACCAGGCCATACGCTGCTCAACCCAGTAGTCGAGCCATTGCCCTTGCGTACCGGGCTCGCAGAAGTATTCCATCTCCATCTGCTCGAACTCGCACGAGCGGAAGATGAAGTGCTCCACGGTGACTTCGTTGCGGAAGCTCTTACCCATCTGCGCGATGCCAAAAGGTACCTTCATTGACATCGTCTGCTGCACATTCAAGAACTGCACGAACATCGCCTGGGCAGTCTCGGGGCGCAGGTAGACCGCACTCTCCTTCACCACTTCTTCAATCTTGGCGCGCAAATCGGCGCCGGTCAGGTTCCGCTCCCGCTCGACAACCTCGGTGATACGTCCAAGGACATCCACCGGACCGATGTTAGAGCGAAACATCAGGTTGAACTGGCGTTCGGGCGACAGGTCGGGCGAACCGCACTGCGGACAGACGTAGCTGCGCTCGGCCTTGGCCTTAAGCTTCTTGCCCCCCTTCTTGCCGCCTTCCAAGTAGTCGATGTCGGTGCCGGCCTCGACCTTGGGGGCCTTATCGGCGCGGAACCGCTCTTTGCAGTTTCGGCAATCCACCAACGGATCGGAGAACCCGGCCAAATGGCCCGAGGCCTTCCAGACGTCCGGGTGCATGATGATCGAGGCATCCAGGCCCACGACGTCCTCGCGTTCGTGCACCATCGCACGCCACCATTCAGCCATCAGGTTGCGTTTGAGTTCCACGCCCAACGGGCCGTAGTCGTAGGCACTCTTGAGGCCGCCGTAGATCTCGCTGGATTGAAAGACGAAACCTCGGCGTTTCGACAGGCTCACGATCTTCTGCATCAGGTCGGATTCTTGGATCGCCATACGAGCACGCACTCCGTAAGTAGGAAGCGCTTCATTAGCGCAAAGCGATTATTTAGGCCAACACCCTGCAACTTGCTCGTTGCTTTTTCTGCCACTCATCATATGATGTAGGGTCACCATGCGCGGCTTGTAGGGAACGACGCCGACGCGGGAGGCCAGAGCGTGAACAAGAAGGACGTCAAAAAGTTTAAGGACCTGCTCGTCGACGAGCGCAAGAATCTCATCAAGAACGCCGCAAAGACCCTCAACGAAGAGGCGGCCCTGGATGTGAACGAGCTCCCCGATGAGATCGATCAGGCCTCGGCGGAGTACTCGCAGTCATTTATCTTCCGGCTTCGCGATCGCGAGAAGTACTACCTCTCGAAGATCGACAAGGCGTTGCAGAAGATCGATGCTGGCGAATTTGGCATCTGCGAGGCCTGCGGCGACGAGATCTCGGCGAAGCGCCTCGAAGCGCGGCCGGTCACGACGCTGTGTATTCGCTGCAAAGAAGAACAAGAAATGGAAGAGCGCAGCTACGGCTGATGCCGGGCGCCAACAAAGGCCCCATGACCAAAACGCCTACTTGGTTTTGGTCCGCTTCCCCTTTTTCTTGCTCACCTTCGATTCATCGGCACGCTCGTAGCGAATCGGGTCGCCAAGGTCGAGGTTCGACAACACCATGTCGGAACCCTCGAAACGAATGTCAAAGCCTTCGGCGGGGCCCGTGTTTTGGCGCATGACCAAGCGAGTGCCGTCCACCCGATAGGTACCGGCGGTGCCTGCCAGGTCAAACGAGCCATCGGCACGCAGCTCCAAAAAAACATCGGTGGTGTCTTTCATCCGCCAACGGCCCATCAGTTTGGTCAAAGGGATCGCGGGTGGCGCGTCACCGCCGAGCCTCGCCGTCTCAAAGATGTGCTCAAAGTCGCTGGCAAAAAAACCGTCGGTGACCTGCAACGTTTCCACATGCACGCTCAGCGCGAGCGCCCCCACCACCACCACCCGATCCTCAGCAACCTTCACGGTTTTTCCCTCGACGTCCAACGCAAACGCGTAACGCCGGCGTGCGGCAGGCTGCCCTCCCAAGGTCGCCGCAGCGCGCGACAGCACGTTGAACTTGGGTTGATCGCGCACCACGCTGATGAGCGACTCGGCAAACATCGTCGG
>JAKLEG010000535.1 GCA_022703175.1 Myxococcota bacterium
TACAGTTGATGACCCGATCATCGTGTGCACCGAAGCACAGCTGCGCGGTCTGCACGAGCGCGCGAATCTCTTGGTTGCTGCGATCGTGCTCAATGCGGACATCACTCTCGGTGAGACGGCGCCACCGCTGCAGCCGATTGGGACGCGCAGCCAGCCGTTTGAAGGCAGCTTCGATGGCCGCGGCCACACCCTGACCGGCATGCGCTTGGTGGGCGATGCTGCCAGCGACGGGGTGGGATTTTTCGGCGCCCTGGCACGTGCCGTGGTGCGCGACCTCAACCTGAAGAACCCGGTGGTCAGCACGCAATCCAGTAGCACCGGCGTGTTGGTGGGCCTCGCCACCGACTCGACCCTTGCCAACATCCAGATCGTTGGGCCCAGTGCCGAAAGCCATGCCACGCTGACAATGCATGCCGCCGGGGGCGGTGGCATCATGGATGTGGGGGGGCTTGCCGGACGCATCGAAGGCACGCTTGTTAGTGACTGCAAGGTAGAGGTGGATATCTACGGAGAGAACGGCGGTTATGGTGCGATCGGCGGCTTTGTGGGGGCCACGGATCATGCGGCAGTAGCGCGCTCATCGAGCCGTGGCAACGTCACAGTACCAGGCGGCAACTACATCGGCGGCATGGTGGGCTACTGCTCGTCGATTCCGGCGGATGTCATGTACCTAACCGCCACCTTCAGCGAGGCGCAAGCGACCGGTGCGGTGGTGGGCGGCACTGAGGTGGGCGGCTTCGGCGGCTTCATGATTAACTTCTGCCACGTCGAGAACAGCTTCGCGAGCGGCGCGGTCACCGGCACCTCGCGCGTCGGAGGTTTCGCTGGGACCATCGCGAGCCTGCCGCACATCGTTAACGTTTTTGTCCACCAGCCGGTCGTCGGCACCTCCCTCACCGGGCGCTTCGCCGGCAGCCACTTTCCCAGCTACGATTTCAATGTGGCCGGCGCCTTTGCGGGAAGCGATCCAACGCCGGCCCTGCCTCTGTTGGGCGAAGGCACCGTGAGCACGGGCCTGCATACGCTTAGTGACAGCCAATTTGCCGACAACGAAAGCTTCGTCACCGAGGCGTGGCCTTGGGGGCGCATTTGGTATCGCGATGCCACTGCACCCGCACTGCCGGCGTTGGCCGCTCACGGCGATCCTTGTGCCCAGCATGTAGGAGCTACCGCTCATAACGAGATAGGCGCGGGTACGGAGGCCGACCCCTACCAACTGTGCACCGTGGCGCAGCTACGTTCCCTCGGCCAAGCGAGTGCCGCCACCGACTGGGGTAAATTCTATGTACTGCTGCGCGACCTGGATCTTGGCGGGATCGATTGGTTGCCGATTGGCGACGCCACCACACCCTTTGTCGGCAACTTTGACGGTCGTTACCACCAAATCGCCAATCTTACGGTGACCCGCACCGACCGCGACGATGCTGGTTTCTTTGGTGTGATTGGCAGCGGCGCCACAGTGATGCGCTTACGCTTCCGCGCACCGCGGATCGTAGGCCCCTACCAGTACGCTGGCGTGTTGGCAGGCCAATTGCTGGGAGTAGCGGTCTACGTCAACATCTTCGGCGCCGACACCAGCGCCACAGGTGTAGAAAGCACGTCGGCGGCAGCCCAAGGCGTCGGCGGTTTTGTCGGCGCCGCATCGGACGCGGGCGTACTGGGAATGGACTTTGTCTACGTTGAAGCGCGGGTGGCTGCAACCAACGGTTATGCCGCCGTAGGTGGACTGATGGGCTTGATGTCGGCGACCGGTCGCCTGATGGCAGGTGCCGTGCGCGGCAGCGTGCAGGGGGACCTCGGGCCAGTGGGCGGTGCGGTGGGACAGCTCACTCAGACATCTTTGGGCGGTATCAGCTTTCGCGGCGACGTAATCGGGCACGCCGATGCCGGTGGCGTGGTCGGGCGGCTTGAGAACAGCGCGTTACTCTCGGCGATTGCCTATGGCACGGTCACCGGCACAGGAGCAGTAGGCGGCCTGGTGGGCGCTCAGGTGGGAGCCACTCTTTCGGGACTACTCGGTGCAAGCACGCTTGTAGGCGGGTCATCGCAAGGCGCTCTGGTAGGCGCAAATGATGCCATCTCCACCAACACCCAGACGGCCTGGCTGGCCGACAGCAACCCCATGCTATCGGTTTCGTGTGGTGGCATCGAATGCCCAACGGCAACCAGGCTTGGCGCCGCGGCCTTCACCGATCCGGCAAGCTACAGTAGCTGGACCAATCTCGTGGGGACGACACCCTTCGAGACACGTTCATCCTATGCCTTCGCCTTGATTCCTGGGCAAATGCCCTGGTTGCGTTTTGAGCGGGAGTTCTGCTTCGCCCCCTAGTAGTGTCGACGACGTCCTGTGGATCTTGCAGTAATCAGAGACGCGAGGTCCAACAGCACCTCGCTGCTACCGCGACGACGCAATTCACGCTAGAAGGGCCTATGGCCACCCACCCGGGACCTGTGCCCGCGCCAACCTTGCGCCGTTTGCCGAGCTACCTGCGCTTGTTGCGCAGCTGGCAGGCGGAGGGTCGCACCGGAGTTTCGTGTACGCACTTGGCCGATGCCTTGGGGCAAACGGCCACCCAAGTGCGCAAAGATTTGGCCTGCACCGGCGTCATCGGCCGCCCGAAGGTGGGTTACGACCTGCCAGAACTAGCTGTTGCGATTGAGAAATTCCTAGGTTGGAGCAAAACCAACGAGGCCTTCTTGGTAGGCGCAGGGCACCTAGGCACGGCGCTGCTAAGCTACTCCGGCTTCAAGGCGCATGGACTGGATATCGTGGCAGCGTTTGACATCGCACCCAACCCACGCGGCGAAATCGGCGGCAAACAGATCTTTCCGATGAGCAAGCTTGCCGACTTGGTGCGACGCATGGGCATCCACCTGGGTGTGCTGGCCGTCCCGGAGGCGGCGGCACACGACGTGGCCCAAACGATGATCGCCGCGGGCATTGACGCAATTTGGAACTTCACACCTGCCCGTTTGCTGGTGGCCCCTAACATCATTGTCGAGAACGTCGACCTGGCCCAAAGCTTAGCCGTGCTCTCTCACAAACTTGCAGAGAAACGCGCGCAACGCTGGCAGGTCGCGCCAAGCCCTGATCCCACTCACACGTAGGTCACGAAGGCCAACTTACCGGCCTCGGTTAGGCGCTCACACAACAGCCGCACCACCGCCGCGCGCGCCAAGATGCCTCGCTGCTGAAACGCCATGCTCTTGGTGACCGGATTGATGGTGGTGCCAACGATAAAGTGCACCCGATCGGCTGCCTTGAAGAGCTCGCACAACTCGGTGACGCCGCTGGATTCATCGTAATGCGCCGGATCGGCATCCAGAATATTGTAGACCTGGTTGAGCGTCACCGCACCTTCGGTGACGAGGTCGATCCCCTCCAGCTCATACCGAGGTGGCGCCACCAGGCCGGGGTCATCTTGCATTACACGCACGGGCCGCCCCAAGCGCTGCGCTACCAGCTTCGCCGTCGTTGCCCCGCAAACCACTCGCCAGCCGGGCGCGGCCAAGAAACGTTGCACCACGTCAGCATCCATTTCGCGCTGGCCGGGCGGACCGGTGAAGACGGTGAGGGGGCGGCCGATGCGACACCAAGCGCCAACGACGGAACAATCGTCACCCACCCGCGCCCCCCAATGTCCCTTGGCTGCGGCCACAAGTCCCTCGGTGACCGCTGGCAGCGCCGCGCCCCGGCTCACCAGTGAATCTACGTGTCGCACCACCTGGTCGATGCCAAAACCTTCGCGCTGCGAGCCGCCCAACCCGGCAGCGGTGATGCCGTCGCTGACGAGCAGTAGCCCTTCCCCCGGACTCAAGCGGCAATGACTCTCACCGATCTGTGCGTCCCCCATCATCAGCGTGCGTTGCGGCAGCTTAGAGGCGTGCCCGGCGCCAATCATGATTGTCGGCGGGGCATCGTAGGAGAGCACCGTGGCGTCGCCGTCAGATTGGATCCGCGCCACACTCAACGCCGCATACAGGGCGTTCTTGCCGCGAAATTGGTGCACTGTACCGACCACCCTGGCAAAGGCATCGCGCAACGATACCCCTTGATTCTCAAGCTCCACGAGACGCGCAACATGCAGCGTGGCCGCCGTGTTGGCGCGAATGCCCGAACCCATGCCGTCACAACAGATCACCGTGGTGAAGCTGGGCAAACGGGTGACCCGAACCAAATCCCCACACACCTCGCCGACCCGCTTGGCCAACTGCGTGGATGTTACTTCGATGTGTAGGTATTCCATAGCCATCGCGCCAGCGGTTGGGCGTCTTGCTCCTGGTCGCGCCCCGCGACCCGAACCAGGTTCTGCACCAAGACCTCACCTTGGGCGGTGCTTTGCCCCAGGTACT
>JAKLEG010000536.1 GCA_022703175.1 Myxococcota bacterium
GACCTCGACGTCCATGATCGGCTCGAGGATGACCGGCCCGGCCTTCTTCATGCCTTCGCGGAAGCAGGCCTTGGCGGCGATTTCGAAGGCGAGCGCCGAGGAGTCGACGTCATGGTACTTGCCGTCGATGAGCTCGACCTCGATGTCCACCATCGGATAACCGGCGAGCAATCCGCGCGCGATCGCCTCTTGAACACCCTTGTCGACCGCCGGAATGAATTGCTTCGGAATCGAACCACCGAAAATCGAGTTGACGAACGTGTAGCCAGTTCCGCGCGGCAACGGCTTGACGTTTACGTAGCAAACACCGAATTGCCCACGGCCACCCGATTGTTTCTTGTGCTTGCCTTCGACGTTCTCAGCCTTCTTTTGGAAAGTCTCACGATAGGCCACATGCGGCGTGCCTCGTTCGAGCTTAACGCCATACTTGCGTTCGATCTTTTCGATGGCCACATCGGTGTGCGCGACGCCGTAGCCTGAGAGCGTGACCTCCTTGGTGACCTCGTCGTGTCCCACCACCAATGTCGGGTCCTCATCGCGGATGCGGGCGATGGCTTGCGACATTTTGTCTTCATCGCCCTTGTTATGCGTGATGAGTCGGAAGGTGATTTGCGGCGGCGGTGTCAGTGGCAGCTTCACGTGCACGTGCGCCATCGCACCTTCGGCCAAAGTCTCACCCGTTTGGGTCTCCTTCAATTTTGCGATGGCGATGATATCGCCCATCGCGGCGTCTTCCACCGCTTCGATCTTCTTGCCAATCAGCCGTTGCAACGTTCCTAGGCGCTCCGGAACCTTACGCTGCACGTTCTGCACGTGCGAGTCCTTGGTGACGTGGCCCGAGTAAACCCGCATCAGCGTGATCTTGCCAGACAGTTGGTCGACGATGGACTTGAAGGCCAGCATCACAACATCGCCATCGGCCTTGCGCTCAATGACGACGTCCTCGCCCGCCTCGTTCACGCCGACGACCGGCACACCCTTGTCCGGGGTCGGGAAACCGAAGCTGATGAAGTCCAGCACTTCGGTAACACCCATGTTCCACACGCCGTCTGCGGCGAACACCGGGATCAGATTGCCGCTCGCCACCGCAGCCTTCAGGCCAACGCGCGCTTCATCTTCGGAGAGCTCGCCCTTGTCGAGGAACTTCTCCATCAGTTTCTCATCGGTGCCGGCGATCTCTTCCAGTAACGCCGCGCGCGCGCTTGCCGCGTCGGCCTTCATGTCGGCCGGGATCTCCTCCACCTTCGGCGCGTCCGGAGATTCCTTCGCGTAGATGTGGGCCTTCATGTTGATGAGATCAACCACGCCCTTGAACTTGTCTTCGCTGCCGATCGGCAATGTCACCGGCGCAAAGCCTGAGCCCAGCTTCTCGCGAATGTTGGCCAACGTGCGATTGAAATCGGAACGCTCACGCCCCAACTTAGAAATAACGACGCAGGCGGCGCGACCCTTGCCGGCCTTAAAAAGCTTGGCCGTTTGTGGCTCAATGCCGTCGGCCCCGCTCACCACGACCACCATGCCTTCGACCACGCGAATGCAGTTCAACGCTTCGATCGAGAAGATCGGCTCTCCAGGGGTGTCGAGCAGATTGATCTTGGTCTTCTTCCAATCCAGCCACGCGGCCGAGGCCTGCACCGACGCGACGCGCTTGTGCTCCTCGGGCTCAAAGTCCAGAACCGTGGTTCCGTCCTGCACCTTGCCCAACCGGTTGATCACCTTGGACGAGAACAGCATCGCCTCCGACAGCGACGTCTTGCCCGACCCTTTGGCGCCGATGAGAACGATGTTGCGAATGTCTTGGGTGGCGTAGCTCTTCATTGGGGACTCTCCCTAAAAGCCCAAATAGTACGGCCCCTTCAGGCCGGCGAAAGGGGGAACTGTAGCCAACGCAGGGAGGAGATGTCAAAGCCATCGGGGCGCAACTTCACAGCGCTCGGGTGCTACCAGCGCCGTCGTCACGACCCTTGCGGCCTCACGGGGCCTTAGGAGGGCGAAGGAGATCTTACGGCCAAGAAACCTGCAGCCGCTCCAATTTGATTGCCTTGCCGGTGGCATCGTCGGTTTCAACCAGCGCCGCACACATCCGCACGTCTTCGGTGGCAACTTCGTGCCCCGAGGCGCGCTGGGTCAGGAAACGCTCGATCGCCGCCTCTTTCACCATGCCAATCACCGAGTGATGCGGTCCGGTCATACCGACGTCGGTCATGAACGCCGTGCCGCCGGGCAAGATCCGATCATCGGCGGTCTGCACGTGCGTGTGCGTGCCAAACAGCGCCGACACCTTGCCCGCGAAGTGCCAGCCCAGCGCCTGTTTCTCGCTCGACGCCTCGGCGTGAATATCCACGAGTGTGGCTGTGACCGGACCTAGATTGGCCAGCTCCCGTTCCACCACCGCAAACGGGCACTCCAGGTTGCGCATGAACACGCGGCCTTCAACCTGGATCACCCCCAAGCGCCGGCCATCGGCCAACGTATGCACGTAACTGCCTTTTCCGGGCGCACGTGGATAGTTGGCTGGCCGCAACAGGCGCGACTCGTGTTCGAGGTAGTTGCGAATTTCGCGATACTGCCACACGTGGTTGCCGGTGGTCAGAACGTCAACGCCACCGCGCAGAAACTCATCGGCGAGGTCGGGGGTGCTCCCCTTGCCGGCCGCCGCGTTTTCGCAATTGACCACCACCGCATCCAGGTGGCGTTCACGCTTGAGCTTGGGAACCAGCGCCAACACCGCGTTGCGGCCCGGCTTGCCCACCACATCACCGACATACATAAATCGCATGGCGCGGGGTCTTAGCAGGTCGTCACTGCCAGCGGAAGATCTTGAGCGCGATCGTGAAACAAATCACCGTCCAGGCCGTGAGGATAAGCACGGGCATGCCGACCGCAGAAAGCGACGATCCATAGTTGATGATGCCGCGCAAGCCGTCGTTGATAGCCGTGAGCGGCAACAGCTGAATGAACGGGCGCACCACTTCCGGGAAGCGCTCGTAGGAGAAGAAGGTCCCCGACAGCAGCCACATCGGCAGCATCACGAAGTTCATCCAGCCACCCACCGCCTCGATGCTTTGCACCCGTGCCGCGATGAGCAACGACAAACCTGCAAACGCCGTGGCCCCCAAGAAAGCCATCAACGCCAGGCTCAGGTAGGAGCCCTGGACAGCGACGTCAAAGACAAAACGACCAAACAGCACCAAGGCCACGATCTCCACAAACAGGAAGATGAGCCGCGACAGGAAGTATGACAACAAGTAGTTGGAGCGTCGCATCGGCGTCGCAGCCAGGCGCTTCAGAAGCTTCTTCTTGCGTTCCCAGACGATGGTGTAGCCGATGCCCCACATGCTGGAGCTCATCAGGTTCATGCCCAAGATGCCCGGCAACAGGAAGTCGATGTAGCGAGCGCCGCGCTCGGTGACAGCTTCTTCGGTGATCGCGACAGCGTCAATTCGCCCTTTGGCTTTTTGGAGATAGCCGTCTACCGCCAAGCGCGCCTGACGACTGACGTCATTCATGGGGTCAAAATGGTAGGTCACGGCCCCCGGCGTCGCCTCGGCGATGAGAAGATCCACCTGACCCCGTTTTAGGATCTCGGCAGGCGTCGCGCCTTCACGCGGCGTGATGACAACAACGCCCGCTGCCTCAAGCGCTTTCACTGTCTCGGTGTTGATCGGCGCCACCATCGCCACTCGCGGGGCGTCGGCCGGGCGGTTGCGGAATGCCACCCCCAGGCCAATCGCCAACAGCAATGGAAACCCGAATGCCCAAAACACGGCGCCCGGCTCGCGATAAAACTCTCGCACGCGCGCCAAGGTCAGTTCGGCAAGTTGTCCTTGGAGCTTACTCATCGCGCAATGCCCTTCCGGTCAGGTGAACAAAGACATCTTCCAAGGTCGGCTCGTGGGTTTCGAGGCTCTTGAGCCCCCTTCCCTCGCTGCGGACCACTTCGAGAATGGCCGGCAGCGCCGCCCCCATCGTGTGCACATCCAAGGCGTAGCGATTACCTCGCTGGACCGCGCGACTGACGCCCGGCAAGCTTTGCAGCGACTCCAGCGCAAGCGGCGCGGCGGGCTCCAATTCGACAATCTGCTCAGCATGCAGCTCGGCGATGAGCTCTTTCGGCGTCCCAAGCGCGATGATCTTGCCGTGGTCCATGATCGCCAAGCGGTCGCACAGCACCGCAGCTTCTTCCATGTAGTGCGTGGTGAGCAACACCGTGCCCCCCTCGCGTTTGAACCCCTGCACCACCGCCCAAATGCTGTGGCGCGCCTGTGGGTCGAGCCCGGTGGTTGGTTCATCCAAAAACAGCAGATCTGGGGCTCCCACCAGCGCGCACCCCAACGCCAA
>JAKLEG010000537.1 GCA_022703175.1 Myxococcota bacterium
CAGACCCAACTGGTGCAGAGTTAGCGCAATTGGGACGTGATCGGTGTGGCGATGTCGACCCGCATGGAGCGAGGGGATTGATGGGGCTTACGAAGATTGAGGGTGGCGTCAAAGTCGGTGGCTCGGCGCCTGTTCAAGATCAAGATGTGGTTCCGGCTGCGACGACCAAGGTTGTTGTTGCGTCAACCGCGGTGCCTCAGACCGATGCCGTGGATGGCGCGGTGCCGCCTCATGCTCGGCCGCTGTTTAGCGCGTTAGGCGAGACGTGGTCGGCTGGCAAGTTTGCCGAGGTTGTGGCGAGGCTTGAGCTGGAGCTGAAGGCGTTGGGTAAGAGACGCATTCACAGGCAGAACGCCGAGGTGTTGGTCGATTGGGTCACGGAGCTCTACATTCTGCAGCACCGCCTCATTGGCACTCTCAACGAGCTGTCGCTCGACCATCCGGACAAGCTTGCGGCGCTGAAATTGTTGCAGAAGGTGGGTACCATTCAAACGCAGGTGTTCGAACGTGCCGTGGTCTTGGCAGATGCCAAAGACGCCGCGCCGGTGGCGCCGTGGATGGTTTACCGAAATACGCTGAAGAGCAGTGGTGTGCACAGCGTGCAAGAGCTCGACGCGTACTTTTTTAAGAAGTTGCGGGATTTTGTGCGCGCCGGTGGTGAACTGACGATGATTCGTCCGGTGACGCTCACCGACTTGAAGGCATTTCCGAACGGTGGCTTGTGCGAGTGGGTGGTGGATGCCTGGGACGTGGCGCGCATGGCTCGTGCTGACGTTTCTCCCAATCCTGGACATACACTGCTGTCATGGGGCAACGACGTCTTGGCCGCAGGCTCAATGCGGGTATTCAAAGACGCAGAGGGCGATTTGAGCGAAGTGGTGGTGGGGACATTCTCCGGGCACTTTCGCGCTGATTATCGCACGCTGCACCACATGGTGCGGCACCTCGTGAGCGCCGGGGTCCCTGCTGAGCGCATCGTGCTGCAAGGGGGCGAGGCCGGCACGGCCCGAGGACTCGAAATCATTTATCGCGCGCTTGGACGGGATGGGGCTCAGCTACAGACAAAGCTGGCGGAGGTCGAGGCCGAGGCCGCGAAGTTCAACCCAGCGGCACCCCTCCCAAAGAAGGTCAAGGAGAAGACACCAGAGCCAAACGCCACGCAGGTGGGCAAGCGCGCCGACGACACCGCGAAGGAGCTGAACGAGGCGCAGTTTTCGCTAGACCAGGTGGTCGCGTTGGTGACCCAGGATAGCTTGGTGCTGCAGGCTCACGGCGAGGCTGACCAGCTTGGGGCGGCGTTCGAACGGGTGCTGACACTGGCGGAGTTGGCGGGCAACCCGGTGGCCTATGAACGCGCGCTGACGACGCTGCAGCATCTTTCGCAGCTCGATGATGTGCACACCGACCCAGCAGCGCGGGCGCAGATGCAAGCGTTGGCGGGTCGCTGGCGGGCGCGTGTGTTCGGGAGCGGCACGTTCGACGCCGCTGACATTTTATCCCCTCGTCCCGCCTCCGGAGCGCGGCGGGCGCGCGTGATTGCCACCTTGCCGATCGGCATGTCGGCGGAAGAGGTGCGTCGACTGTTGATGGCCGGTGCTGACGTGGTGCGATTGGACGCCACCCATGCGGCGCTGACCGATTTGCAAGAGAGCATCCGCCAGGTGCGGTTAGCCGCCGGTGGTTTGGGGCGGGCCGCGGCGATCGACATCGATCTGCCGAGCGTCACAAGCATCGCCTTGCCAGACACGCGTGCCGATTTGGGCACGCTTAAGGCGCTGTTAGCCGATGTGGACCTGGTAACGTTGCCGGGCGTCTGCAGTGCTGCGGATATCGTGGCGTTGCGCGAGGAGATGGTCAAACTCGGTCGTGTGGTGCCGATTATCGCCAAGATCGAACGACAGGCGGCGGTGGAGGATCTCAGCCACATCGCGGCTCAGGCCGACGTGCTACTCGTCGCCCGCACGGAGCTGGCGGCCGAGTTTGGGCAGGAGCGTGTGCCCGCCATCGAGCGGCAGATCAACCGTGCCGGCAATGCCTATGGCAAGTCCACCATCGTGGCCACGGAAGCTTTGCCTGTTGTCGGGGCCGACGCGGGTCAGGTGCTGCGTGCCGACTACAGTTCATTATATGGCGCGGTGGCTGACTATGGTGCCGACGCCGTGTTGCTTGGGCGTGAGACGGCGGAGTCGAACGTCGCGTTGGCTGAAATTGCGGTCCGCGCCGCGACCCAGCTGATTTGCACCGCCGAAGGCGACCTGGCACAAGCCGTTTATCGCGACGTGAAGGATGCTGGGGTTCCAAGCGCGGGCAGCCCGCTTTCGGTGCGAGCCTCAAATCGTAGCTAGATCAAGCGACTTAGATTGTCAGGCGGAGTCTACGGACGCGGCGGCCGAACCCCCATCCGAGCAGTAACAACAACGCACCGAGTGTTGGCTTTGTTGTGGCGGCATTGCAGCCGGAGCCGTCGTTGCTGTTGTGTTCAGGTTCCGGCGGCACCACGCAGGTGCCCGCTTCGTTGCAGACCAAGCCATCGGCACACGGCACGTCATCGCGGCAAAGAACCGTGCAACTGTAGCGGGGATGACAGAGCTCTCCAGCATCACCAGGGACAGGGGAGATGCATACGTCGTAGGAATGGTAGCTGTTGAACGCCACCGATTGGCATTGAGCGTTGCCAGGGCACTCGTCGTTGATCCCACACGGTAGGTAGCAGCGGGCGCCGCCACCGTCATCCAGGTCCCGACAGATCCCGCGCGGCCCACATTCCGTATCGGTTTCGCACGGGGCGCAGGCGGCACACCCGAGACGGTCATCGAGGCGGCAGCCATCATCCTTGCAGTAGTCGCCCAGCTTGCATTGGTGGTCGTCGGAGCAGTTGACGCCAAACCCGGCATCGGGAAAACAGAGCGGAAACTCCCAGTCTTGGCCCCCCAGCCCGCCTTCGCGGCAGAGCCATTCCATGCAATAGCCTTGGTAGCTGGTTTTGCAGGTGCACGAGGCATTGCCACAATGGAAGCTCAGCGGGCAACTGCTCTGGCCCTCGTTCGCACAAATGTCAGCGCAATAGGGTTGGCCGTCGTCACCGGCGACTTCGACACGGGCGTACTGCATGTCATCGAAGCACTTGCGGAAGTCAGCCGGTTCACCCGCCGTGGTGATGCCGATGGCGCACAGCGAGGTGCCGTCGGCGGCCATCAAGCGGCAATCAAAACCAGCTGGGCACTCCTCATCCGTTGTGCACGTGGAAGTGCAGACACTGGCGGTTGCCAGGTCGCTGTCAAAGGCATCTAAGCAGTAGGCGCAGCTGACGTCGCAGGGCTCGCCGATATCGGTGGGTCGCTCGACAGGGGTCTCGCAAAGTGCGCCGTCACAGGACGAGCCATCTGGACACTGGGCTTGGGTGCTGCACGGAATCTGGCAGCGGCCGAGGGTGTCGCAGTGCTCACAGCCGGCGGCGTCGCAGGCCCCCCCCTGCAAGGTTGGCGTGAGCGCGGCCGTGACGGCTGCCGCCGCGTTGATACGGCCGTAGCCGAAGCCATCGCTGTGACCTTTGTCGTCGTAGGCCCAGAGCGTCAAGAGGTCCTCGCCGACAACGCTCGGCCAATCCACTTGGTCAGCCACAATTTTGTCCGCGGTGCTCGTGAGGATGAGGCGAACCTGGTCGGCGGTTAGGGTGGGATTCGCACTTAACACCAGTGCTGCCAACCCGGCGGTAATTGGGGAGGCTGCACTGGTGCCACCAAAATCGCCGGTGTAATCGTTCATGTCATAACCATCATCCAACGTGACATCGGTGGTGACGATGCCGTAGGTGTCCTCGGCGGTGGCCCCACCCACGCTGGGGGCGGCGACATCTACTTGTGCGCCGTAGTTGCTGTAATAGGCCCAATCGTCCAGGTTGGTGGAGGCGGCAACGGTGATGACATCGGAGGCACGCGCATAAGCGTCGGAGCCAACATTCGCAGTTTCGTTACCTGCAGCGAAGACAATTACGGTGCCTTTGCCGTCACGACCGTTTAGGCGGGCATGACGGAGTTCGGTGCGCTCGACTGTCGACAACGGAAAGTATCGTGAGAAGCCCGGCCCCCAGCTGTTGTTAATGACGGCGGCACCTTCGCTGACCGCGCGCTGAAAAGTCTCGGCGGTGGTAAGCGCGGATTCTGCGATGCTGCCGATGAACCGGACTGGGAGCAGGCTGCAGCGGTAGCAGACACCCGCAATTCCCACGCTGTTATCACCTTGGCCCGCGACCAACCCCGATACCGCGGTGCCGTGCGACTCTCGGTAGGGCGCGTTGCTAGGGCAACTATCGGCTTCGCCGCGGCCGTCGG
>JAKLEG010000538.1 GCA_022703175.1 Myxococcota bacterium
TGCCCACCGCGAAGGTACCTGCGGCACCCATACCTGTCCAAACGGCATAAGCGGTGCCAATTGGGATGTCGCGCTGCGCTGCCCACAGAAAACCGCCGCTCAACACCATGGCCACCACGGCCACTGTAAGCCAGGCCCAACGATAGCTCGTGGTCTGGGATAACTTGAATCCCAACGGCCAACCGATCTCGAACACCGCCGCGATCAAGAGATAGAGCCACGCCATCAACGGCTTCCTGTGAAAGGCGCCATCGGGGCATCCTATCTGAGTCACCTCGTGGTGCAATGGGGTACCTGCTTGTGTATCGGAGCGCGCGCATGACGTTAGTGTATTGCGATGCACAATAGGGATGTGCGCCTGGTATTTGGCGGCGATCATGAAGTGTGTTGTAGTTTGCCGGCCGCACAGTCGTAGGAACAGACGACCGTGGTGGCAATGGGGGTTCTGGTATGTGTGCTCGGTACCTGCTCATCGCCAGTGGGATGGCGCTAGGGCTGCTTGTGTCTCCTGCGCATGCGGCCAGCGATGGCTTCGCCACACGTCAAACGCCAGCGCCAACGACAGCCGCTCCTGATGAGGGCCGACCTGCGGCCTCCGAGACCGATCCATTTACGGTAGCGCCTGTCGACGACCCATTTTCAGTGGCTCCGGCTGCGGTCAACAATCGTGTCGACGCGCTTCAGGAGCTGAGCCTGGAGCAGTTGCTCACCACGGTCGTGACCGCTACCAAGACTGCCGAGAACTTGTTTGAGAGCCCCGCGATTGTCACGGTCATCACCGGCGCCGAAATGCGGCGTTGGGGCTATCAGTCGGTGGAAGAGGTACTGCGCCACGTCGTCGGGTTCTATGTCATCGACGATCAGCTCTTGCCGAACGTGGCGGTGCGTGGCGTCTCCGGAGGCTTGCGCGCCGAAAGCTCGATCTTGAAGGTGATGATCGATGGGCAGTCGGTGGCGTTTCGATCGACCTCAGGCAACTGGTTAGGCTCTGCCTTGGTTCCGCTTTCGGCCGTCGAGCGGATCGAAATCATTCGCGGGCCGGCATCATCGCTGTACGGCGCTGACGCATTCTTGGGCGTGGTGAATGTCATGACCTACGCCGGCCGTGCGGTGAAGGGCGGTCATGTTGCGTTGACCACCCAGCGCATGGGTGAGCATCAAGGGTTTGATCAGGACATGGTGTTGGGCACGACCCAGGGGCCGTTGGATGTGCTGATGTCCACACGTCTGCGTTACCAAAATCTGAATGGCCTGATGTTGCCGGAAAGTTCGCCTGCGGCGAGTGTGCCCGTGTGGCGGCGGGAGGACCGCCAAGCGCGCGGCCTCGATCAATATGATGGGGTCGGCCTTGTGAAGTTGACATATGCGGTCTCAGAGCGCACGGCCATACGTTTTACGGGCTACGCCTCGATGCTCGACCATGGTGGCGAGTTCGCTGATTGGTATCAGTTGGCGCATGGACGCGATGAAAGTGGACGGTTTTCCGAAAACCGTGTCTCATTGGTGCACGGTGTGGCGCGCCTTGGCGCTACGGTGGGCCTCACCGATGCCCTCGACTTGGAGCTCTCTGCGAGCTACTTCCGCGGCGGGCCAACCTCACGGGATCGCGTCGAGGTGGGCAGCGAAATCTTTTTCGTGCGGCGTCAGTTCAGCTTTGCGGGGGGCGAAGCGGAGACCTCGGCGACGTGGCGAGCTTTTGATGACTTGACCCTTGTGGCGGGCGTTGGTGCCAGCTGGGATCAGGAAGAACCGTTGGTTGTCGAGCGAGTGTTGAAGGCGTCGCCGGCTCGACAACAAAATGGTGGAGGCGCCGGGGCGAATGCCGGCCAGAGTCGTGCCGACGAGCAGTTGGTGAATCCAGGCGTATTCGGCCAGGCCATTTGGAAGCCGCTGGGGGAGCTTTTGGGCGTCACAGCCGGCCTGCGCTATGACTGGCACAATATTTACGGCAATGAATTCTCAGGGCGCATCGCGGTGGTGTCCTCGCCGTGGGATTCGCTGCACCTGAAACTGATGGCCGGAAATGCCTTCAAGGCGCCAACGCCGTTGCAGTTGTATGCGGTGCCATACGCGGCCGGTGACGTGATCGGTAATCCTGATTTGTCGGCGCAACATGTGTCCACCGTGGAAGGCCAGGCGATCTACGAAGCTTGGAACCTGCTGACCTTGAGCCTCGGGACGACTTACAGCCTGGTCACCGACAAAGCCGAGTTCACCCCCCAGGGCGTCAATCAGGTGGCAAAGAACATCGCCGAGGTGGGGAGTCTCTCGTTTGAGGGCGAAGCGTCAGCGCGCTATCACGAGCGCGTCACGGGTTATCTAAACGCCGCCTACAACCACACCGTCGCGGAGATCGGTGAGGAGGGCTACCGCGCCAACCTGTTGGGCTCGCAGAACAGTCTGTATCCCAAGGTGATCGTCAACGGTGGCACGCGCGGCATTGTGCCGGGGCTGCCCCTGGAAGTCGGGGCCGAGCTTTCGTACGTCTCTAGTCGGCGCGCCAGCAGCGACAACATCCTTGAGAACGTTGGCGCCTATTCGCTCGATCCGTATTGGCTCTTGAGCGGCTCGTTGGCTGTTTCGGGCGAGTTTTTGATGAGCGGAAAGACGACCCGCTTGATGCTGTTCGGGCGTAACCTATTGGACGCAGGTGGTACCGATCCTGGATTTGGCGGCATCGACTATCCACTTGTTGGGCGTACGTTGTTTTTGCAGTGGTCGCAAGAGATCTAGGTTTGGGGTCGCACAAGGTGACCTCGTGTGTGGGGCAACGATTACCACGAAGGGATGGAGCATGAATCATCGTTGGGGGCTGTTGTCGTTTGTGGCGATGCTGATGGTGGCCGGGAGCGCGGGGTGTGGCGACGACGAGAAAGACGCGACGCCAGCTAAAGTCACCAAAGCCGCGTGGATCTACATTAGCGAGATCGGTGATGGCGGTTGGACCTATGCTCACAACCAAGGACGTCTGCAGGTAGAGGCAGAGCTAGAGAACGTCACAACAACTTATATTGAAAATATTAACGACGGCGATGCCGTGGCGTCTGAAGCGGCAATTCGAGAAGCGGCCGCCAAAAACGACATCGTGTTCACGACCAGCTTTGGCTACATGAACCCCACGGCCACGGTGGCCGCCGACTTTCCGAACGTCCGTTTTGAGCACTGCTCCGGTTACCTAAGTGGCGCCAATTTTATTAATTATTTCGGGCGGATCGAACAGGCGCGCTACCTCACCGGTATTGTGGCAGGGCGTATGACCACGGCCAACAAGATTGGCTATGTGGCCGCCTTCCCACTTCCTGAGGTATTTCGCGGCATTAACGCCTTTACCTTGGGCGCGCAGAGCGTCAATCCTGACGTTGAGGTCTATGTTTACTGGACCAAGACCTGGTACGGCCCGACCGAGGAGAGCGCGGGGGCAAACGCACTGATTACCGACCAAGGGGTGGACATCATTGCACAACATCAAGACACCACAGCACCCATCTTGGCGGCTCGGGACGCTGGTATCTATGCCATCGGCTATGACACCGACATGTCGGCGGCTGCGCCTGGCACGGTTTTGACCAGCGCTATTTGGCATTGGGGACCGTACTATGCGAAGCGCGTTCGCGCGGTGCAAGGCGGCACCTGGACCTCGGAGAATTATTGGGGCGGCCTGCATGACGGTATTGCTGGCTTGGGGTTGTTTGGTGCGATGGTGACGGAAAGCGTCCGTGCTGAGGTAGGCACGGCTCAAGCTGCCATTGCCGACGGCACGCTGAATATCTTTGCCGGCCCAATTTCCAAGGCAGATGGCTCTACGTGGGTGGCCGTGGGTGCGGCAATTCCTGACGCTGAGCAATTGAGCATGACCGATGCGGTGATGGGCGTGACTGAGGTCAACGCGCGCGAGTGACGGTTTTCGAGGAGTAGCATATGCTGAGGTCGTGCGGCGGACGGAAGTGTTTCGGTTTGGGGGTGTGGGCGGCACTGGTTGCCACAGCGTGTGTCGACACCGCGCAGTCCAACTATGATGAGTGCCTTGCGGTGGGGGCGCTGCTGCCCTTCACCGGTTCGGCGGCGACGTCCGGAACCGGTATGGAGCGGGCGTTGCTGTTGGCGGCTGAACAGGTGAACGCCCATGGTGGTGTTGCGGGCCAACTCCTGTGTGTGCGTTCTGCGGATACCCATTCCGATCTCAAGGTGGGCGTTAAAGCGGCACGGGCGTTGGTTTTGGGGGAAGAGGGCCCGGCGGTTGCGGCGTTGTTTGGGCCGAACAATGACGACCTGGTGCTTCGGCTTGTGGACTTATTACGCACCGAGGAAGTCATCGGCATCAGTGGCA
>JAKLEG010000539.1 GCA_022703175.1 Myxococcota bacterium
AGATGGCATGCCCCCGCCAGTTGCCAACACAGTGCGTCACCAAGACCAAAAACTCAAGCAATTGCGAGCACATAGGGAAATCGCTCGACATCTTTCACAAATACTCGCAACCATGATCGGCAGCACACCGATAATGAAGATACTGGGTGGCGTGTGTCTTTTTGCACGCCACGAGATATATAAGGTAGCGGCGGTGGTTTCGCCGACGAGAGCGGAGAGCCCATGAGTTCCGACAGCATGAAGTTGCCCCCGATGCATACGCCAGCGCTGCCCTTGCCGAGCGCGACTGCCGCACATTCGTCCGCCGCCAAGACCGTCGCCAAAGCCACCCCCAAGCCAGCCCCCCTGGCCCCCACCGACTCATTGGCCCGCAAAGCCGCGGCCCCTACCTCGGCAAAAACCGAGCTGGCCCAAAAGACCAGTGCCGGCGCCGCATTGGCGCTACGAAGCAAGGCCGCCCTGGTTGAACACAAGAGCCTCTCCAACGCCGTGGCTTTGGGACGTCCCCTCGATATGCACGGCGATACCAACCTGAAGGCCGCGCTAACAGCTCACTTTGGTTATGAAGTCTCCGACGGCGTCGTTGCCGTGGTCGACCGCATGAATCGCCGCGCCTTGGGCCTCGACAGCAAGCAGGCACTGCCCACCAAAGATCTGCGGGTGTGGGACGAAGCGGCGATTGCCCATTTCGCACGCACCGGCAGCGCCATTCCCGACAGCATCGACCCCCAAAAACTACAGCACGCCCGCACCGAGTTTGCGCGCAAGGGCGCGGCCATCCTGACGCAAACGGGTGACACCTGGGACAGCATCGCCGCCCGATGTTTCCCCGATATGGCACTTTCTGCAGAGGCCAAAGGCTTGTTGGTGTCGCTATTGCGAGAGCGCAACGCTGTCCCTGCGGGCGCCGAGTTACCGGCCGCCGTGATCGTGCCTACCGACGAAGGGTTGGCTCAGCTCATCGGTAACTACCGTCGCAAGACCAACAATCTGCAAAAGCAAACGCTGGACCCGAAAGAGCTCAGCAAGACCGCCGCGCTGTTCCACGTCAATCCCGCCGACATACGCTCGCAGCCGACCGCGGGCGCCGCCTATCAATTGAAGCCGGGCGAGCAGACAGCGTTGGCGGTGGCCTATGCCTACAAAGACCAACCCGAGATGACCCCCGAGCTATTGGCGGCGGCCACGCAGATCATCGACCAAAACGCTGGCAAGCTGTTGTTGCCGTCGTTTGAACGCCTAAAAGCGTTGGTGGCCGAGGACGAAATCGCGGGCGACGTACCCAGCGGCACCACCCCGGGGCTGGCGCCAGAGGTTGAGCGCAAAGCCTATGCCGGCATCCCGCTGCGTTGGCAGGCAAACGTTCTGGTAGGCAATTTCTGGCTAATGACCGCGCAGGCGACCCCAGAATGGGCACAGGGATTAAGTATCGAGCAGGCCGACAAAGCCTCGAAAGAACTGGCTCGCGGTTTGGTCGAATCCCACGCGGCCACCGAAAAGATGTTGTCCAACCTGTGGGACGCACGGTTGGGTGGTAACCTTTATGACTTCGGTCTCACCCAGGCGGCCCCGACAAGCGAGAGCAAAGTGGGGTTGGGCGCCAACCTGACCGGCCACGAGGCGACGCCACCCAACGCAAACGGCATCCACGTCAACCTGACGCTCCAAGACAACTTCTGGAATACCACGGTGCCGTTTGGCCTTGAACCTAAGGCTGCGCCCAGCTCCGACAGCATCATGTTCCAGCAGAAGGAGGGCGCCGCCACGAAGCCTGAGGCCGCGACCGTCAAGAGCGTGGTCTTCCGTCAGGACACACCGGAGAACGCTTGGTCGAGCACCGCGGTCCCTTACGTGGGCATCAGCTACGGTTTCCTCAACACCAGCAACAAGATCTGGACCGAAGCGATGGCCATCGAGAACCCCAGCCGGCAGACGGGCGAAACCGTGGCTGAGTGGTTCAAGCGCACCCAACCCCCCATGTCCGAACCGATGTGGGCCGCGCTGAAGCCACGCATCGACGAGCTGCAAACGGCGCTCGGCAAGCTTGAAAGCAACGGCGTGACCCAAATCGAGCTGACGCGCCGCCCCGGCGAGACCTTCTACCAAGCCTTGACCCGCACCTATGGAGACAAAATCCCAACGGATATGCGTCGGGATATGGCCGTGCTGCTCACCCAGCGCTACGGCAGCCAAACCGAGGTTCGAGAAGATCTGTTGGCCCTTATGTGGGATCCAGTACAAGGCACCTCCGGATTGGGCATCGCCGACCAGAGCAGCGTCAAGCGACGCGCGCACGAAGAAGTAGATGTGGTGGGCGAAACCACCAAGCCGGCCAGCTCTACGGGCTCGGGCGCACAAGGCTACAAAGACGCCACCCCCGACGCCCTGGCAGGGACCCGCGCCACCGCAAAAGGACGTCTCAAGGATGAAGGTCTAGACGACCGTGCCGAAGCTGCCGAAACCCAAGGTCAGCGGGCAGCCGACCTGCGCGACGCGGTGGCCGACTTTAGCGAAGAGATCCTCGCCAAAAACAACTTCGTCACCGCCGATGCCAGCGCCCGCGCCGATGGCGCCAAGCCCGACCCAAAGACCAACACGACGTCTGGCACCACGCGCCCGGCGGCGCCCCGCAAGGCCTAGCGTCCCGACGCTCGCCAACCCGCACCCGTGGCCAAAGCACGCTCCGTCTACATCTGTCAGGCCTGCGGCCACCAAGAGGCCAAGTGGCTAGGGCGCTGCCCGGGCTGCAGCGCCTGGTCGTCGTTTGTCGAAGAAGTGGTCACGCGCGAGGCAAAGAGCGCAGTCGAGCCCAAGAGGCCCGAAAGCCTCGTCCGGCTCAAGGACGTACCGTTCGACGGCACCCAACGGCAAAGCACCGGTATTCCCGAGCTGGATCGCGTCTTGGGCGGCGGCCTGGTGAAAGGCGCGCTGATTCTCGTGGGTGGCGATCCAGGCATCGGCAAATCCACGCTGCTGTTGCAGGCGGTGGGCAAGCTCGCGCACGCGGGCCACACCTGCCTGTACGTTAGCGCCGAAGAATCGGTGCAGCAGGTGAAGTTACGCGCCGACCGCTTGGGGCTCGCGCCCGAGCCGTTGTACCTGCTGGCAGAAACTTCGCTAGAGGCAGTGGATCGAGCCCGAGCCGAGGTCAATCCCACGGTGATGGTGATCGATTCGATTCAAACCGTGGGTGTCGAGGCCATCGAAAGTGCGGTGGGTTCGGTGTCACAAATCCGCGCCGCTACCCAACACCTGTTGGATGTCAGCAAACGCCAAGGGGTCACCACCTTCGTGGTCGGTCACGTCACCAAGGAAGGTGCCATCGCTGGCCCCAAAGTGATGGAGCACATGGTCGACACGGTGCTCTACTTCGAAGGCGAACGCACCGGCCCCTATCGCATCCTGCGCGCCCATAAGAATCGTTTCGGCTCGGCGCAAGAGATCGGCGTCTTTGAGATGGACAGCGATGGCCTGCGCGCGGTGGACAACCCGTCGGAGTTGTTCTTATCCCAACGCGCCTCGGGTCCGGGCGCAGCCGTGGTCACATCGGTAGAAGGCTCTCGTCCAATTCTCCTAGAAGTTCAAGCGCTTACAACACCGGCATTGTACGGAGCACCACGTCGAGTGACAGTCGGCTTCGACTCGCAACGGGTCGCCATGTTGGCCGCAGTGCTGGAGCGCAAGGCCGGCCTCGATATGGCGGGCCAGGACATCTACATCAACGTGGCGGGCGGCGTGAGACTCTCGGAACCCGCGGCCGACCTGGGCGTGGTGTTAGCCATCGCGTCAACGGTACGTCAGGTGGCACTACCGGCCGACACGGTGTTCATCGGCGAGGTGGGCCTCTCAGGAGAAATCCGCGCGTCCTCCTATCTGGCTTCGCGAGTTCAAGAGGCCAAGAGCCTTGGTTTTGCTCGGGCCGTGGTGCCGCGGGTAGATTTGGAGCGGCTCAAGGGGCCACCGTTGGACTTGCCCCTTGTTGGCGTTCTCACCCTTGAGGAGGCTATGGTAGAGGCATCACTAACCCGTGAGCGTTAATGCCAAAAGCTACCCTCATTCGCCAAGCCGCGCGCCACGACGTCCCCGGGCTCCTAGGCATCTGGGAGGAGCTGATGTTGATGCACGCGGAGCGGGACGACCGCTTTGCGCTCGCCTCCAACGCTAGCGACGAGTGGTGCGTGCAGGCCTATGAGCTCTTGAGCCGCGAAGATGCCTTCTTCTTGACGGCCGAACGCGATGGCGAGCTTGCCGGCTTCTGTCTCGGTTGGATTGCGAAGAACCCGTCGATCTATCGCGTTGCCGAGGTGGGTTTCGTCTCGGAGATC
>JAKLEG010000054.1 GCA_022703175.1 Myxococcota bacterium
GAAGGTGAGCCGCACGCCGTACGAACGGCTTTGCGACAAAATCGACACGCGCTTGAGCGCTTCGGCCAAGAGCGCACGCGCCACCTTGATGCTCTTGGTGGTGCCCTTCGGAATCACTTGGTTGTAGTCGGGAAATTGGCCTTCTACCAAGCGGGTGGAGAGCGTGACCGCGCCGGCATGGATCACACCGGAGTTACCCGAGAAACCCAACTCCACGTTGCCAATCGGTTCAGCAGCGTCGGACAAGACGCGCTTGAGTTCCTGGAAACCTTTGCGCGGCACGATGAGCCCTTGCTCGATGGTCACCGGACCTTCAAACATCTCTTCAGCCAACGCCAAGCGGTGTCCGTCGGTGGCGACCATGCGCAACATGTTGGGCGTCGGTGCTTCGCAGTAGATGCCCGAGAGGTTGTGGCGATTGTCGTCGGTGGAGACGCAGAAGATGGTGCGGTCAATCATCTCCACGAGCTTCGCGGCAGGCACCGTGAAGCGCTTGCCTTGCGACTGGGTGGGCAAAGCCGGAAACTCGTCGGCGGCCATCCCCACCAAACGGAAGCGGCCTGTGCCGGCTTTGATTTCGATCCAGTTGTTGTCCTGACGCGTGATCTGCACCGTGTCGGTCGGCAACGCCTTGATGACCTCGTACAGCTGCTTGGCGTGCACCGCCACCGCACCCGGCTCACTCACGTCAGCCTTGTACGAACCCGATAACCCGACATCCATGTCGGTAGCACTGACGGTAAGCCCCTGCTCACGCGTGGCCTGAAGCAACACGTGCGCCAACACCGGCTGCGTGCTCTTTCGATCTGCAATACCTTGCACTCGATATAGTGCACGTGCAAGCTCTTGCGTCGCAATCGTCATCTTCATGGGTCACCTATAGCCTCGGTGGGCGTTAAAACCGGGCCACTAGGCTTTGTCAAGCGGCCGACTGCCTAACAAAGGCGTGCTCACTACCAGTCCGCACCACTCCCTAACGGTCGCGGTACGGTCGGACCACCAGGCTGACATGACTGGCCTAGCCCGGCACCAGAGCAGCTTTGCCTAATAACCAGTCCGCACCACTCCCTAACGGTCGCGGTACGGTCGGACCACCAGGCTGACATGGCCGGCCTAGCCTGGCGCCAGAGCAGCATTGCCTAACAACCAGTCCGCACCACTCCTTGGCGGTTGCGGCCTCGACCTGGATAGCCAGATTGTCGCCCGAGCGACGTGCCAAACGGCTATTCCATAACGCTTCTCGGCATCTTCGACGCACAGCCGCAAATGGGGGTGGCGCGTGCACGACAAGCAGGTCGGTCAAAGGGTGCTTCGGCAAAAAAAAACGCCGACGAATTCTTGACGCAAGTCGCGGAAACACCGATGAGATCGGCCCGGCGCGAGTTTTTCGGAAAAGATCTTTCTTGACCCGCGTCGCCACTTTCTCTAATGGACGATCCGCATAACCAAGCAACAAGCCGCCACCGCCGACGATATGTCGGAGGTCGCTTGCTTGCCGCAGCTAAGCCTCCGCAAACCGGTTGCGGTGGGGGAACCGTGAGAGCAGACGCCGCACGGTCAGTTTTAGGTCCTAATATCGAATTTGCCCACATCAACACGCTGCCTAAGCTGTGGGTATCCTTGTGGTTTGCATGTGAAAACGTGTTTGTAAGTGCTCGAAATATCGGTTGTTTCTTCTCGGTGGAAGGGGCCTGTGGATAACTTCATGACGGTGGCTGGAAACGACCCCCAAGGCACTTGGAACGCGTTCTTAGACGCCTCCAAAGACAAAATCTCCAAGCACGTCTTCGACACCTGGCTATTGCCGGTGCGCGCCAAGGCGCTCTCCGAGACTGCCATCACCCTCGAAGTGCGCGACCAGTTCTTTCGTGACTGGCTAAACGACCACTACTTGGATTTCATCCGCGACGGCTTAAAGCAGGCCACCACACACGACCTAGCCATTGAATGGCTGATGAACCCCACCGCCGTCTCGCACGATGCCCCCGGCGTGGAGTTCTCCGAACAAGAAGCCGAACAGGCCCCCGCTGTGCCGGTGCCCTCGGCCTCACAGCTACAGCTCAACCCGCGCTATGAATTCGACGCCTTCGTGCCCGGCCGCTCTAACGAGTTCGCGTTTGCCGCCTGCAAGGCCGTGGCCGATAAACCGGCGCTGGCGTACAACCCGCTGTTCCTGTTTGGTGGCACCGGTTTAGGCAAAACTCACTTGCTCAACGCCGTCGGCCACGAAATTCTCAAAAAGAAGCCGAGCGTACGCATCCTCTACACCACCTCAGAGCAATTCGTAAACGAAGTCATTAATAGTGTGCGATTCAACAAGCTGGATGAATTCCACAACAAGTATCGCCGCAGCTGCGACGTCCTGCTAATGGATGACATCCAGCTCATCGCCGGAAAAGAACGCACCCAGTACGAATTCTTTCATATTTTCAATACGTTATATGACTCTCAGCGGCAAATTGTGGTCACCAGCGACAAGCTTCCACACGAAATCCCAGAAATTGAGGAACGCTTACGCAGTCGCTTTCAATGGGGCCTGATTGCCGACATTCAACCGCCGGAAATCGAAACCCGCGTAGCGATTTTACGCAAAAAGGCCGAAAACGACCGCATTGATTTATCCGATGAGGTAGCGTTCTTTTTGGCCAAGAGCATCCCCTCTAACGTGCGCGAGTTGGAAGGGGCGCTCATCCGCTTGGCCGCACATGCGTTGCTCACCCGCACGTCCATCACCCTCGACTACGCCAAGGCCGTGTTGAACGACATCTTGGATGCGCGCGGGCAACTGGTGTCGGTGGAGTCGATCCAAAAGGCGGTGGCCACGTATTTTAACGTGCGCGTGGCCGACCTAAAGAGCGCGCGTCGACAGAAGGTGTTGGTGCGACCGCGTCAGGTGGCGATGTATCTGTGCCGCAAGCACGCGCAGGCGTCGTTCCCCGAGCTTGGCAGCCGCTTTGGCGATAAAGACCACACCACCATCATGAGTGCCTGCCGCAAAATCGAAGGTCAACTCAAAGAAGACCCAAGCTTGCGCAAACAAGTGCTCGACCTCGAACGCCAGCTCGACGTAACCCACACCAACAATTAGTTATCATTCATTCCACAATCGTCCGATACGTGTACCGTGGACAGCCTGTGGAAAACACTCTGCATAACCTTGGTGGTAAGCTGTTATCGCAGCTGTGACCACAGCTACCCACAGTTCATCCCCATTTCCCTACACAACCTTACACTTCCTAAAAATACTTTAAATTAGCATAGTTAACATGTGTTTTGGTTATCCACAGGCGATCATGATCTTCATAGATCTTGTATTAAGAGAGATCTAAAACAGAGCGTTGTGGTGGACACAACTTTCCACGAAGGCTCCGTTTTATATAAAAAGACGCACGTTGTTGAATCCGTATGAGCTACCACCACGAGCAAAATCAAAATCACCCAACAACTGCAGGCCAAGCACGACGTTGTGAGTCGACTGCTGCCCCGCTGTTCGGTTTTGCAAGGTGCATGAAGGTCAGTGAGTGGGTGTGCAGACGTGCTCACAGCAGCGGGTCACAAGCGCGTTCATAGTGTTTATGTACGCGACCGGTACGACGTGTACCATGACCCACGAAAATCATGGTTGGTGCAAGCAGCGGTTTTATGGCAGGGTTTTCGCGCGCTCGGAGGGGAACGATGCCGCAATTCAGATACCAGCCGATTTTGCCGCCTACGCTCAACGACACAACCACGTATCGCTTGTTGTCTACCGAGCATCTGCATGTCGAAAAGCTCGGCGACATCGAGTTTTTGCGTATTGAACCGCAAGCGTTGACCTTGTTGTCGCATCAGGCTTTTCGCGATGTCGCGTTTTTTCTGCGCGCCAAACACAACGAACAAGTCGCAGCGATTTTAAAAGACCCCGAGGCCTCAGCCAACGACCGTTTTGTGGCCCAAGCACTCCTGAAGAACGCGGTGGTTTCGGCGGCTGGTCAACTTCCATTCTGTCAGGACACCGGCACGGCAACGGTATTTGCGAAGAAGGGCCAGTATGTTTTGACCCTTGGTGCCGACGAAGAGGCGCTGGCTAAGGGCGTGCACGAGGCTTACACCACCGAGAATTTGCGCTACTCCCAGACCGTGCCTCTGACGATGTACGACGAGCGGAACTCGGGCACCAACCTGCCGCCGCAGATCGATATTTTGGCCACCGATGGCAACGAGTTTTCGTTCCTGTTTGTCGCCAAAGGCGGCGGCTCGGCCAATAAAACCACGTTGTTTCAGCAAACCAAGGCGGTGCTTAATCCGGAGAGCCTTGAGAAATTCCTGGTGGCGCAAATTAAGAATTTGGGCACTGCCGCCTGTCCTCCCTATCACATCGCGATAGTGGTGGGTGGCACCAGCGCCGAAGCATCCGTGAAGACGGTCAAGTTGTTATCCACCGGTTATTTGGATGGGCTTGGCTCCTCGGGCAACGAGCACGGCCAAGCGTTCCGTGACCGCTCATTGGAAGAGAAGCTGTTGGCCGCGACCCGCAAGATTGGCATTGGTGCGCAGTTCGGCGGCAAGTACTTGGCGTTGGATGTGAAGGTGGTGCGTCTGCCACGTCATGGCGCCTCGTGTCCGATTTCGATGGCAGTCAGCTGTGTGGCCGATCGGAACATCAAAGGCAAAATCAACAAAGATGGCATTTGGCTCGAAACCTTGGATGAGCACCCGGAGCGTTGGTTGCTAGATGCCGGTGGCCTGCCGTCGGCCGACGCCGCGGTGGCCGTCGACCTGAACCGACCTATGGCGCAGATTTTGGCGGAGCTCACCAAATATCCGGTCAAGACGCGCCTGGCGCTCACCGGAAAATTGGTCGTGGCGCGGGATATCGCGCATGCCAAACTGAAAGAACGCCTGGATAGTGGCAAAGGCTTGCCGCAGTATTTTAAAGACCATCCGGTCTATTACGCCGGCCCGGCCAAGACGCCACCAGGAATGCCTTCGGGTTCATTTGGGCCGACCACCGCTGGGCGCATGGACAGCTACGTGGATTTGTTTCAAGCCCAAGGCGGCTCGATGGTGATGATCGCCAAGGGTAATCGCTCTCAGGCAGTGACCGAAGCCTGCAAGAAGTATGGCGGCTTCTACCTGGGGTCGATCGGTGGGCCAGCGGCGCTCTTGGCGCAAGATCACATCAAGTCCGTCAGAGTGATTGAGTATCCGGAGCTCGGCATGGAAGCGGTGTGGGAAATCGAGGTCATCGACTTTCCGGTGTTTATCCTGGTGGATGACAAAGGCAACGATTTCTTCCAAATGCTGTAGCGTCACAGCCCGACGCACGTTCGCTCTAAGCCTATCCCAACAATATCTCGGCGCAGCACGCTTGACGACTGTGGGTGCGACTTCTCGCATGCCTTGCATAGCGCCCGCAGGTGGTTAGCTTCTTTCCATACGTGTTGCATGGACCAAACGCTTAGGGATCTCGGGGGAGGGCACATGAAGGCAACTGATTTCGATCTATCGCGGGAGTTAACGTTGAACCCTGCGACCGGAATCGCGACGTTCAAGAACAGTCGACTGGTTTTGTTTGATACCAACGCGATGGGCCTGTTGCGCCAGAACCTCGTGGAGACGTTAGGGTGGCAGAAGGCGCGCGAGGTGTTTCTGCGTTTTGGCTACCAAAACGGTTTCGCCGATTTTATGCAGATGAAGCTGGCTTATCAGTTTGACTCCGAGATGGATCTGTTGGCCTCGGGGCCAGTGATTCATTCATGGGAAGGCATTGTGCAGGCCACCCCCAAGGAGATTCGCTTCGATCGCAACACTGGCGAGTTTTATTTCACCGGGGTGTGGTCCAACTCTTATGAAGCCGAGCAGCACCTCTGCTTTAGCGATCCGGCCAAGGAGCCGGTTTGCTGGTCGCTGATGGGTTATGCCTCCGGTTGGGCCACAGCCTTCTTCGGTAAGAAGCTCATTGCCATCGAGCCTAAGTGCGTTGGCAAAGGCGACGACCACTGCGAATGGGAAATCATGCCACCCGAGAAGTTTGGCAAGCGCGCCGAGCCGTATATCGAAGCCTTTAAGAAGTTCGCCTAAGGGGGGCATGCCATGGGTGACCAACTCATCAAGTACTACCACTACATCAACGAGCAGCTTGGGCTTTCGGGCAAAGTGAAGCTCGCGCAACTCACCAAGGTACCGTCGACGGTGGCTGCGACCGAGCCTGACAAACCTGAGCTGGTGCAGCGTTTTAAAGACGCGATCACACAGATCACCGGCAAGCCGCCACCCCCGTAGGTGCACGCCCAATCTGTGGCTGATGCTTTTAAAGATTGGTGCCAAAATCGCCGAAGGAGATCGACGGGCCGAACACGAAGGCAAACGGCTCGCGCGACGTTTTGGCGCGGGTCGGCGCGTACTCCAGCCAGGCGTGCACGCCGATGGAGGCTTTGGCCGTCTCGTTGGGGTTTAGCAAGGGCACCGTGATACCGGGGCCCAGCACCACTGACAGGTCTGCCTCATCGGACAGGTTGGTGCCCAAGAGACCGAACTCCAGGTCGAACGGATACTCGCGACCTTCAGGGTCGAGGCCCACCAGACGCACCAGCACACCCCCGGAGAACTGCAGCACGCCTCCGCCCTTACCTTTGGTAATACGGAACAAACCTGTGGGCACGGTGGCCGAGCCGTACAGGCGTAGGCGTTCGTCCCCGAAAATCATTTGATAGCCGCGCGCTGGCAGCCCTGAAGCCTCACCTTCACTGACGTAGTGGCCGGGCTGGTCGTCGTGAGCCAGTTGCACGGTCATGTGGTCAAACGGTCGCAAGGTGCTGTGGGTATTGAGCCACACGGTTTCGATGGTGCTGCTTTGGGACAACACCAACGTGCGGCTGTAGCCTCCTGGGCGCGGCGAGCCCGTGGGACTGGCAAAATCCACCGCCAGGCGGATGCGCTGGGTACCTTCGGCGGCGGTGAGGACGCGCCGGTCAATGCGCAGCCAGCAGGAGCTTCGTGAGGCGTACGGGAAGGGCATCAGGTCACCGGTAAGCACTTCACGGTCGCCGGTGCCTTCACGGCAGTAAACGCTGAACAGGCGGCCGGTGTTGGGATCATCGGGCGTAAGCGACACCGGCACGTTCACTGCGCGAATCGGGAAGTGTACGTCGGAATCGAAAGTTGCGAGCGGCTCGGTTTCGTCGGGGTCGGGGGACAGGTAAGCAAAGCGCAACGGAATCGTGCCGCTCGTGGACAGCGTGCCCCGGATGTAGATTTTGCCGTCCTCCTGGCGCAATTGGTAATAGCCCGGAATCTCTACAGGGAAGAGTCGTGGACCGAGGTTGACATCGGCGCTGGCCCAGGTGAGCTGCACCTCACGGTTGGTGGGCACCACAGGCAGTGGCCCCAAGTCGGCGTCTAACAGCTCGATATGAATGGGGGTATGGCTCGATCGCACGCTGAAGCGCGCGCTGCCGATGACGGTGCGGGTGGAGCCGCGCAGCAGGCGGAGCTCTAAGGTCTCGACTCGATCGGAGACGCGCCCCAGGCGTACCTCAACGCGGCGACTGTCGCTTTCGTCCAGGGCCAGGTAGCCGGAGGCAGGTGGGGTGGAGTCGACGACGATGCCGGTGAGATCGGTAGGGCAGCGTTCGCCCAGCGCAATCGGCACGCGGTGTTCGCTGGTACCGCCCAGGAGCTCTTTCACCAGCGGTCGCAGCTGGCAGCGCGCCAGCGGCAACGAGACGGAGGTTGAGCCCACAAAGTCGTCCCCCTGGCGCAGGACCACCTTGTCTTTCAAACGCACATTCAAGGTCACCGTGTCGCCAGCCGACGCGGGCATTACGGCGATGCTGTGGCCATCTTCGGCCAACCAACAGTTGGCGGGGCGGCAGTGTACCGAGGCGACGCTGCCGGGGTGCGCCAACGGTAAATTGACTTGATCACGCCAGGCCTCGATAGACGCGGCTTTTACCGTCGGCGGGCTCACCACCACACGAGCCAAGGGTGCGCGCAGGCTGTCTAACGGCAACGGATCGTTGGTAGCACCTTTGCCTGCTACCCAAACCTCCGGTTCCAATGTGGCGTTGGTGGGCATCGGGGCACCAGGCGGCAGACGCAGCACCGTGGGGCGTTGGCCACTCAACACCCGTTTGTCGACGCTCTCGGGCACTTCGACGTCGCAGCTGGCGGCGGTTTCTTCGCCTGGCGGCGTGTCGAGGCAGATACTGCCAACCCACGGCTCCTCGTCGAAGCGCCACCAGATGACGGCGCGTGCCAGCGGCCCACCTTTAAGCTCTAGGCGGCCTTCATCCACGTGTAGCCACGCCGCCGTGGGACTCCGAGTGACGGGTGGCACGACGTAGACAGTGAAGACGTCTGGGTGGGTGCAATCGCCGCTTTCGATATCCACCCGGGAAAATTCAGCATGTGTAGGGACGACCAAACGGCCCTCAGAGAGGGTTATGCGGGCGTCGCCTTTGAGGGCGCACAGGTGCCGGCCTAACGACGTGCGGCTGCCCGCCTCCACCATCACCACTGGGGCGGGGAGTTGCACCACGAGCGAGGTGAAAGTAAGCCAGAGCCACATGACGATCTCACAGTTCTTATGGGGGCGGCGCCTACGCTGTGGGTGCGCGTCCCTGCACGGGTTGGTTCAGCACCACGCGCACCTTGTCGGCTAAGCTCAGCATCTCTTGATGTAATAACGGCAGGATATTCTTGGGAAGTTTCAGCGCCGTGATGCTTTGCGCGACAATGGCCTGAAGCTCGGGTTGTTCCGACTTGCGTTGCTCCAGCGCCAAGAGGCCTGACACCAAGCGCACCACGTGATGCAGCGTGAAAACCCTCTCACCGGGCAGGTCCAAGTCCGAGGCGTGTTCGCAGACACTCACCACCTCGGGGGGCATGTTGAAATAAAGCAGCTGCTCTGAGCCCACCTCGTGGTGGATGCGGTCACACACCAGCCGACAGGTGTCTTCGTCGGCGCGGATGGGGACATCTGGTTCGTGGATGAGCGGCAGCAAGATATGCAGCACCACCGCGCGCCCGATGTTGTGGAACAAGCCGGCCATGAACGCCACGGCTGGGTCATTCACTTTAAGGCGCTTGGTCAACCATGCGGCGCCGTACGCGGTGGCTAGGCCGTGCAACGACAGCTCATCCCACAGAGGTGGAGCGAGCGCATACAGATGTTGCGAACGCGCTTGAAACAACGAGCGCGAAGCCACCATTGAGGCGATGCGCGTGGATTCTTCGAGGCCCATGCGGATGACAGCATCGCGGACCGAGGTGACGGGGTCGAAGCCGCGATAAACCGCCGAGTTGGCAATGCGAGTGAGCTCGCCCACCACAGCTTGGTCACGTTGGACCACGACGATGAACGGCACCACGTCGATATTGGGGTTGGTGGCGGCGCTGAGGATTTCTTGGGCGCCTTGGGGTAGCGCTTGCATGCGCATGGCGCCGGCGCGGTAGCGCTCCAGCACCACCGGACCCAAAATCGACGCGGCGATGGCAGAGCTTTGCAACAAGGGCGGCCGCGTGATCGGCCAACCTGTGAGCTTCGCTAGGGTCTCACTGCCGGTGAGATCGTCGGTTGCAGGAGGAGTAGGAATTGGGGCAGCCACGACGATAAGTCTAGCCCAGCTCTCCTGATCGCCCAAGGAATTGGCCGTGGCCGCGACAATCGTTGAGTGGTTGCCTCACAGGGCGCCTTCGGGCACGGTGCCGCCGATGGTGGCAAGCTACGCGCTCATGATTTTGCTTGGTGGTGGGTTGGCGGTCAGTCCTGAAGGTGATCCCGCAACCGGCGCGACCGTGTCGGCTAGCGACCGACGTTTGGCTCCTTCGGGTCGCAGCAACGCCAGTCTGTTAGATTTGTGGTTTGCCGATACATCGCTGCTTTTGCCCTCCGGCGGCGGGCTGAATATGCTTGATCCGCCTCGGGTTTCGGCGCGTGGTTGGTCGGCGACCGATACCACCTGGAGCGTGCTGGGGCACGACATCACCGACCCCGCGCGCCCTGGCTTGCCACTCATCGACGTGCCGTTGGGCTTTGTGCGGCAAAGCCATTGGCAGGCGCTCAACATCGCGGCACCCAATTTCGATAGCGACCTACAGCTGCAGGCGCCGGCTCTTATGGAGCACGCACGCTTGGGGGGCGAGGTGCCACTGGGCGGCAGTACCTGGGTGCCGAAGCACTTTATGGACCGGGAACCGGCACTCGAATGGGGCGCTACCTCCACAAGACGGCAGCTGTACCGCGGCTATGAGGCCGAGCTGTCAGCGCGTGGACCGCTTGGCGTGGTGGCGGTGGAACACGTCGGCCAACGACGTCGTTACCCAACGCTTACCGATGTCTCCGGAGCTCTGATCGACGACGAAGCCAATCGCACCACCGTGCTCGCGGGCGGTGAGCAGATAGGGAATCTACCGGCCCGTTGGACACTCCTCTGGCAGCATCGCAACGACAACCACGCGGGTGCCGAAGCTCGCTATCCCGAAAATCAAACGCTCGCCGCGACCCAAAACGCTCTCGCCGCTACCTTCGATTTGCCATTGGTCCAAAATGCCGACTGGGCCGTAGCACTGGGGTTGTCGGGTGGCTACGCCCAAGAACACCGGGAGGCCCTGAGCAATGAGCCCTATCTGTATGATTTGGTTGGCGAATGGAAAATGCTGACGCGGCCCCTGTGGCCCGGTGCATCACGCCGCGGGCGGGTCGACCTGAACCTGGTGGCCAAAACTGGGAGCGCGACGCCGTGTGTGTTCAAGCTCGACCTGTCGCGTGCCGACCTTTCCGAAACGCTAAGTGTGCCGGGAGATGTGTTGGGTACCACGTATCAAGACGCTGCCACACTAGAACAAAGCCGCGTCTACCTGACCACGGTCACGCAAGCACAGGCAGCGCGCGAGCAGCTTTACCACGGGCGCCTGAGTTTTGACGTAGGGCACACCTGGGAGTGGGCCCGACTGAACGGTGTGGCAGCCCTCGACTACAGCTACGTGGGGGTCGCGCGCGGGCCCGACCTTGAGCAGCTCGATCCAGCCCTTGGACTTCTCGCCAGTGGGCCGCTCGGGCCTGTGTCATGGTTTGCCTTTGTGCGCCACGAGCCTCTGGCCAACACTGCCCAAGTATCCGCGTTCCTCGATCACGAGCGCGCCACACTGCGTCGCGCCGACTGGCATGATGATGGCGATGGCGTGCCCGAAACCAACGAAGCGGCCCAGCTGCGCGCTGTCACCGGCGGTGACACCACCCACGTCGGTGCCAACCTCAAGCGGCCCACCAGCGAGCAGTTGGCAGTGGGACTTAAAGCCCCTTTCTTCGGTCCGTTTCACTTTGTTTTCTCAGGACTTGCGCATGCCATGCGGCATCGCTACCAGGTCGAGCTGAGCGGCGCGGCGGCGGCGAGCTACCGAGCCACCACCGTGGGGGCGGTGGAAAACAGCCCCACGGGCGACCAAGCTTTGCGGGCGTACGAGCGCACGGCTGGCACCGAAGGCCAAGAGCGCTACCGCCTGGTAAACGGCAAACGAGACAGTCGTTACTTGGGCGCCGAGCTGCAACTGATGAGCGATCCCGATAGACCGTGGTTTGTAAGCTTGGGGGGCGCTGCTTACTGGAGCCTAAGCAATGCCGCGTTTGGCGTCTATCCCGATCGCAACGACCCGGGCATCATCGACCTCGATTCTGCCGACCCAAACCATCAAGTGAATCGTTGGGGGAGTCCCGATGGTGCGCGCGCCTATCACGCTAAGTTGGCCGCGGGGGCGACGCTATGGGACGATCTCACGGGTGGCTTGGTGGTGCGCTACACCGACGGTGAGCCGATGACCCGGTTTCGCGTGGTGGAACTGTCCCAGGGCCCCACCGTGCTGATGGCTGAAAGCCGTGGCAACCCGATTCCGCGTTTTACCTTCCACATGACGGTGGATGTGCGGTTGCGCTACAGCCTCACGTTAGCCAATGGCCAAGCTGCGCTCGTGGCCGACCTGTACAACCTGTTGGGCTCAGGTACCGAGGTGTTGGAAGATCTGAGCACCCCGCGCTATCGCCGTTCGGTAGAAATGATGCCCGGTCGGGCGCTGTATCTGGGGATCGAGGGAGATATTTAGGCGGCGTCAGTGCGGGTGTTGATGCCGCAGGCTGTGCGGTTTTTCTAAGCCATGCGCGAGCATCAGCGCTTCGTTAGCCAACACCTCGTGGGTGTTGCCTGAGGCAATTAATCGACCTTCGTCCAGCACAAACACGCGTGAACACAGGGCTGCCACCATGTCGAGGTCGTGCGATGCGACAATGCGGGTGGTGGGCAGGTGGTGCAACAAATCGAGGAGCTCGCGTTTGCCGCGCGGATCTAGGTCGCTGGTGGGTTCATCTAACACCAGCACTTTCGGGTCACAGGCCAAGACGCCCGCCAAACACACCCGACGCTTTTCCCCCAAGCTCAAGTGATGTGGGGAGCGCTGTTCAAAACCCGACAACCGCACCTTCGTGAGCGCCCGGGTCACCACGTCCTGCAGGGCCGCACCTGTAAGACCAAACTGCGTTGGGCCGAACGCCACATCGTCAAATACGGTGGGACAAAAGAGCTGATCGTCGGGGTCTTGGAACATCACCCCCACGTGCCTCCGAATCTTGGGCAAGGTGGCAGTGCATAGGGGCTCGCCATCAATGAAGATGGCTGGTGTTAGTGGCAAGGTTTCGGGCAAGAAGCCGTTCAAATGCATGAGCAGTGTGGATTTGCCGGCGCCATTTGGGCCTATCAGTCCCACGCATTCGCCCGCTTCTATGGTGAGCGAGATCTCATGGAGTGCGACCTGTTCGCGACCATAGCGGTAGTGCAGCTTGTCGAGGCGAACCGCCGCCGTCATTGCCAACCTCGGGCACACATGGCGGCGTAGATGCGGTTGGCGCGCTCCGACGAGCGGACAAACAATTGCCCCAAGAGCGTGGCCGAGCTGCGCCAAGCCAAGCGCCGGCCGGTGACAAAGGTGCGTGACCGCCGGGCGCGGCGCATCCGTTCGCTTTCTTGTACGAGCACAAACAGGTAACGCACCATCAAGTGCAATGTTGTGACCAACAATTCAGGCAGGCCGACACGGCGGAGGACCCGCAACAACTCGGCAAACGGCGTGGTGTTGGTCAACAGGAGCATGGTCATAAGTGACAAAGTGCTGCGCACAACCAAGACAATCATGGCGTTCAAGCCATTTGGCTGTAACAACGCCAAGCCGGCCACCCCGAGCACCAACGGCTCCAACAACAGCAAGCGGCGCATCAAGAAGCCGGGTGGGATGGCGCTGATGAGCGTTCCCATCGCCAAGCCTGTTGCCACTGCCAAGAAGAACCACCAGGCGGTCGTGGGCACGGCGGCCAATCCCACCACGGTGACCAGCGCAGCCAGTAGCTTGAGTCCGGGGGTGGTGCGATGCAGCGGGCTGTCGAGGCGGCTGTAGGCATCCAGGGCAAGGGTACGCATTACGCACTCATAGACGGGGTGCGCCCCCTGCTTGAGGCAAGGGCGGTTTCAGCAAACGCAACGCCAATAGATGTGCTAACGCAAACACCAGCACTGTACCCAAGAACCCCGTGACACCTGTGGCCACAAGGGCCGAGCCGATACCCGGGATTTGGTAATCGCTCATCGGCGCTGGCAATAGGCTGGGTACAGTATGGTGGGCAAAGCCCAGGGTTGCGGCCACGCGCTCTAAACCATCAGGTGCTTTCGACGCAAACGGCGCCACAAAGACCACCAAGGCCACCGTTAGGGCCAGTCCGTAAGCGATGAGGTGGCGCAGTGGACTTGGGGTTGTGTCGCGTTTGCATGAGGGCAACAAGTCGGGTTGCGCCTGGGCGATGGCCAGCACCACGAGCGTGGTGATGAGTCCTTCACCTACACCTATGAGAATATGGATATTGACCATGGCCGGAAACACCAAGCCCCAGGGCGCCACACCTGCGGCGGCAAGCTGTACGGCACAACTCATGGAGGCGAAAACAATCCCGGCCCAGGCAGAGAACGCGGTGGCCACAAGTAGCCCGCGACGGTTGGGGAGGAGGTGCCTGAGGCCCACAAACACCGTGTAGCCACCCAGCACATCCACCACGGCCATGTTGAGGAGGTTGGCACCAAACGCCAAGACACCACCATCGGCGAACAACAGGCATTGCACCAGCAGCACAGCGGTGAGCACCAACAGGGCCGCGCTCGGCCCCAGCAAAATGGCCACCAGCACGCCTCCCATCAGGTGTCCCGAGGTGCCGCCAGCGACTGGAAAATTGAGCATTTGCGCGGCAAAGACGAACGCTGCTGCCAAA
Source organism: Myxococcota bacterium (assembly GCA_022703175.1). GTDB lineage: Bacteria > Myxococcota > XYA12-FULL-58-9 > XYA12-FULL-58-9 > XYA12-FULL-58-9 > JACRCV01. Next base: position 14,285 of record JAKLEG010000054.1, read on the forward strand.
CCCAAAAGTGGCACGCGGCGGCGCGGTAGGGTGCGTTGCAGGCGCTTAAGCGCCACCCAGAAGGCAGGAAGCGATAAACCAGCACTGGTGGCGGCAGTTTTGAGATCTAGAAAGCCATCAGGGATATGCATATCAATCTGAAATCCGTAGCCCTGTATCGCAGCCCGACCAGAAAAACTCAACAGCGTGCTTCGCTGGCCCTTGCCGGGAAGGGGGGTACTTCTTACCCTATGGACCTACACCTTCTGCTGGAGACGCCCCATGTTGAACAAAAAGATGCAGGACGCTCTTAATCAACAAATCCAAGCCGAGCTCAGCTCGTCATACCTCTACCTGTCGATGTCAGCTTACTGCGAGGCGGCCGCCTTCAAGGGCTTCGGCAAATGGCTACGTATCCAAGCCAACGAAGAGCGTGGCCATGCATTGAAGTTGTTGGACTACGTGCTGTCGCGTAACGGCAAGCATGAACTCAAGGTGATTGAAGCACCACAGGCCGAGTTTGGCACGATGTTGCAGGTTTTTGAAAAGGTCTTGGAGCACGAGCAGCACGTGACGGCCTTGGTGCACAAGCTGTATGAGACGGCGCATCAAGAGAAGGATTTCGCGACGCTGACGTTCATGCAGTGGTACGTGAACGAGCAGGTGGAAGAAGAGGCCACCGCTCAAGAGATTGTCGACAAACTTAAGATGATTGGCGACAAGTCCTCGGCTGCGCTCTATCTCGACAAAGAATATGGCAAGCGCGCGGGCTAGGCTGAGCCTATGCAACGGCGTGCCGTCGTGGCGGCTACCGCGGCCGCCACCGGTGTGCGCTGAGCGTGCCGTTACTTTCCGAGCGCTGTGATTTCTACCTTGCTACCTGCTACCCAGCGTTTGTTCTCGTCGGTGTAATACTCGTACACCCGGCTCGCTGGCGCCGTGTAAGTGCCCGGAATGGCAGCGACAAGTGAAATCGGTAGGGTGACCTTGGCGTTCGCCTTCAACTGCCGCCAATAGAGCACCACCTCGCGCCCCAGCACTTCGTAGGCGGCGATGGTTTCGGCCTTCACCAGCTCTTTGAGTTGCTCATGGCGCACTTCCAAACCACCCGGAATACCAATGATGGCCACCGGCGAGGGCACATCACCGGCCGTCACGTTGGTCACGGTGACCCGCATCTCGGTGACTTTGCCTTCGCCCAGACGCACGTCGTTGAGGGTGGTGGTGAGCCCAAGCTTGGTAGCCTCGGACGAGGCCGGCTCGGTGGCGTGGTAGCGCACCGTCGCGGCGTAAGGCATTTCGGCGCCACCGGTCATCTTGAGGGTGAGGGTGTGCTTGCCGGCGGTGATTTGGTCAGCAAAATCTGGCAGCGTCAGGGCACCATCGCTCTTGCTGTCGAAGGCTACGGCCTCGCCGACGAGCTTGCCGTCCAACAACAACTCCAACTTACCCGGGGCCTTGGGTTTGGCGCGTGCCTGGTCGTACGCCACGATAGCTTTGAGCGCCAACACTGTTGCCTGCGTGGAGCCAAAACGTCCGCCTTCGCAAGCGCTGGTCAGGTATTTCATGCCCTTTTCAACCGAGCCCGCGTAATTCGCGTCGCGCAGCCATGCCAGCACTGCCAGCGACGTGGTTTCGATCGTGAGCGCTTGGCCACCCGAGCGGGTAATGGTCGTCACCGCCCCACCCAAGGAACCATCAGCCTTTTGTTGTGCCACAAGTTTCTGCATCAGGTTCTTGGCGTCAGTTTTGTTGCCCGACAACGCCGCGATGTTGGCTGCGAGCGCCAACACGTAACTGTCCTTGGAGCTTTGCGCCTGAGCCAAAACCGAGCCCGTCTCTTTTTGCACATCCTTGCTGCCCGCCTCCAGCAACGCCCATACGATATAGGCATTGGTGGTCTCTTCAGGGGCACCGCCAAAGCTATCGAGGGCCCGTTGATTGCGCGCAAAGCCGCCCTTGCCATCTTTGCGGCTGTTGAGCCAGACGCGCGTGCGCTCTACCATCGCGGTGTCTACGAGCGACAAGTTAGCGCGCTTCATATCGGCAAATTGCATGATGCCGTAGGCTGTGAGCGCCTCATGTCCTGGCGAGCTGCCGCCAAACCACTCATAGCCTTTGTCTTTGCATTCAAACGAGGTTAGGCGTTGGTAGCCCTTCACCAAGGTGTCGTTGGCGCGTTTGACCATCGCGGGGTCGACGCCTTGGTGCGTGACGAAGTATTGCTGTGCCATCGTCAAGGGGTAGCTGGTTGAGCTGGTTTGTTCGAAGCAGCCGGAGGGTTCCTGGATCAAGCGTGCCAGCGCTTGGGTGAGGTTGGCGAGCGGGGTCGGGAACACCGCCACTTCGGTTACGAGGCTTCCTTGCGCGATGCTGCGCGGCACCGTGACGTCAAAGCTCACCGAGCCGTTTTGGGTGAGCATGCCGCCTTTGGCGATTTCTACTGGGAAGCCCAGCGGCCGGACGTCCAGCGTGCGAGTGACGCTGTCGACATAAGCGTCGGCCTTGGCCTCAATCGTCAATTCCGATTTGCCCAGCGCCGCTTGTTGCACCGCGATGTTAATCAGTGCCCGGGCGCGACTCTGCGGCGCGGCATGGGGCTTGTCCTTGGGCAAGGTGACAACAAGTCCTTGTTTTACCTTGGCATTCAGCACAATGCCTGTGAGATTGTCGCTGCTACCGTTGACCAAAGCCACCGGCAACTCAATGATATCCTTCACGGTGACCTGCAAAGGCAGCTTCGGCTCTACGTAAAACGGTTGCACGCTTACAACCTTGCTGGTGCTCATGCCCAGTGCGCCCGCGGCCGAGTAGCCATCGGCACTCACGCGGAAGGCGGTCACGGCGTCCGAAAGGCCAAACGCCACGGTGGCTTTGCCGGTGGCGGCGTCGGTGCGCACGCCGGCGTTCCAGTAGAGCGTTTCGCTGAAATCCACGCGGTCGGTGGGCTGACGGTCAGGGCGCACTTGATGTGCGTACTCACGTACGAACACCACGCCGACGGGTTGTGGGACCTCGTCGTCATCTCGCCACATTTCTTCTTTGGCCATCTTGTCGGCGGCGATGCGTCCGCGAGCCACTTTACGTTTTTCGGCTTCTTGGGCCGGGGGGCGTGCTTTGGCTTCGGCGCGTCCCGCCACTGCAGCGCGACGTGCTGGCGGCGGTTGGGCAGCTCCGTTTTTCATCGCTTTGTTCGGCCGAGCCGGTGCGGCAGGGGGCAAGGCCGCACGGGGCGCGCGCATGGCTCCATCCATCATCGGGGCGGCCATCGGCGGTGGTGCACCAAACGCGACGTCTTGAGGCATCGGTGGGGGAGGCGGGTTGCGATAGGCAATGGCGCGCTTCGCGGCGTCGCCATGGGTGTTGATGAAGCTCTGCAGATCTTTCAAGGCAAAACGGCGCCAACCCTGCGTGCCCAACAACAGGTCAGTGGCCAAGGCGGCCTTCGGGTTTTGCACATCTAGGTAGACATGCGCATCCTTTAGCTCGCGCACTTCCGGCTCCAAAAGCGCCATCACTGGCAGGCGCGGTGGCTGGTCGCGCCGTTCCAGCATTTCGAACACACTTTCGTCGCTTACCGTCATGCCCACCACGGCGCCCACAGGTGTACCTTTTTCGTCGGTGGTGGTGACCGTGAGCTTTACGGGGCTTCCCGGGGTGTAGCTTTCGCGGTCTGCGACGACGCTCACCTTGAGAACCTTGTCGGCCTCGCGGAATAGCAGGCGTTCGGCCAAGGGCTCACCTTTGGCGGTCCAGAGGGTCGCGATCAACACGCCGTCGGCGGTGGATGGCAGGGGCAGCTCTACCGGGATCAACTCGGCGATTTCGGGGGTGCGGCTGAACAAGCCGCCTTTGCCGACGTTCACTTCTTTTACCGCGATTTCAATGTCATTTCGGCTCACCGTCAGCACGTAGCTGCCGGGCTTACTGAGCGCGACCTGCAGGCGCGCAGGTTCACGACGCTTGATGACATCGCCCTGGGCCATCAAGACGCCACCTTGGGTTTTTACGGTCGGCAGCGGAAAGCTGCGGTTGATGCCGGCTGGCGCGACGATCTTGAGCGCATACGTATGGCCTGCAGTCGGCGTGAACATGAAACGGCCGCGGCCTTCATGCTCGGTTTTGAACGCGGTCAGGGTGGTGTTGCTTTCGTCTACCACCACGGCTTCTAGGTCAGCCGGTTTCTTTGCCGGGGTGCGGGCCTCCACGTAAACGCGGGCAAGCAGGCCGGCGACCAATTCGCCACCTTCCGGGAAA
>JAKLEG010000540.1 GCA_022703175.1 Myxococcota bacterium
CGCTTTCGTCCAGGTACAGCTCGAAGCAGCGCGAGGCGTTCTCGGGGTTGATGGTGAGCTGGGTGGTGGTTTCGATGAACGCGGCGGGGCCTTCTACTTCGAGGGTGCGCGTGTGAATGGTGCCGGTGGTTGGGTCTTTGACGGGCACGGCCTGCACGAGCTTGTGCTTCGATTGCAGGGCGCGGATCGAGTAGTCGGCCGAGTCAGAGCCGGCGCGCTCCTCGATGACGATGAGCTTGCGCTTCAAGAAATCTTTGTCGACGTAGTAGATCGCTTGCGGTGTGAGCCGTGACCAGAACACCACGTCTTCAGGCGGAGCCAAGCGCTCCAGAATGCTGGCGAGCCCGCTTTTGCCGGCACCCGACTGCGAGATGATGATGGCTGAGAGTGGCTCGGCGAGCTTGCGCGACACCGAAATCAGGTAGCCAAGCTTCTTGTTGGTCTCTTCGCCGACGTAGCCGACGGTGCTCATGTCGGAAGCGATGCGGTCCATCAGATCGGGGGCGCGCAACAGTTTGAGAGCCTCGGCGCGCTCGGCGTCATTCATCACCGGGGATGGCTCGGCCACCGGCTTTGACGTGGTAGCCATCGCAAGGGCGCGTTGTGCGTGGTCGACCGCGATCAAGAGTTCTGACAGGTCATCTTCGATGGCGTCGACGCTGGCACCGAGAACCTGTGCAGCGCGCGTCGCGAAGACGCGGCGGGAACGGGTCGAGTAGAGGTCGAGTGTTTCGACGTGCATCTTGGCCGAGCCGTTGGTGCCGCTCTCCACGCGCAGGTTCACGCGGAGTTGCTCGACGTTGCCGAGCTGCGCCCAGCGGGCGCGGTAGTGGCGGGCGTGCAGGTCGAGATCGAGGGAATCGGGAGTGCTTTGCGGTTTTTCTTCGGTCAGGCTGGGGAACTCTGATGTTGCTGTTTGCATCAAAACTTCCTCCGGCCTGAAAACTGTCAAGAGCCAAGCTTTGGAAAAGCCTCGATGCGTTGAGTTGTTAACAGAATACAAGTATACTTGTAAATATGAGAATGCAGGAAGCACCATCGGCCGGTTCTCTGGAGATCGTGTCGTATGTTTCGGACATGGCACGAAGGCTCACGAAGAACCGCCCCTCGCAGGGCAATCACTTGGTAGCGCTGCGGCGCGCGGCGGGGCTTACTCAGGCAGAGTTGGCCGAACTTGTTGGTGAGAAGCAGCAGAATATTGCGTATTGGGAGCAAAGCGACAAACCGCCTCGCTCAGACGTCCTGCCGAAGTTAGCGCAAGCTCTTGGCGTTGAAATCGCCGCGCTGCTCGATGCTCATTACGCAGTTCCAAAACGTCGTGGCGGTCCTGTGGGGACCGTTCGACGATTGTTTGAAGAGGTGTCGAGTTTGCCGCGGCAAGAGCAGAAGAAGGTTGTCGAGTTTGTGTCGGCCTTTGTTGAACGGCACAAGAGCCAGTTAGGCTGAAGTAGAGGGGCAGACCAACATCATGAAGCGGGCCGTTGGCGTTCTTGGTCGTATGGTGGATAGCACGACCATTCGGCTGGATGAGCCTGTGCCTTTTACCGGGCGCGTTCGATTGATTGTCACCAGCCTCGAAGAAGACGAGAATTCTGCGGGCGAAGCTCATGCGACCCTCTCGCGCGACTGTACGTTGCTCGAGCTTCTCGAACGCTTTGCCGAGGCCGATGTCCTTTGGAAGCGCGACGAAGAAGCAACGATGCTTGTGGCCTGTCTGGCTTTTCCTAATGGGCGCAGGCTCATCCTCCTTCAGCGCACGTACCGCCAAGGCGTAGCCTTCATTGCCGACCCGACCGAGGCCGAGATCGAGATTGGACTTCGTGGCGATCCTTGGAACCTGTGGAATGCAGATCGGTGCCACGGCCTTGGCGATCTTGTCATATAGAGGCGTAGAAACGCGTTGGGACGCTGCGCTGGCTGATCGAAGTCGAGAGGGTTAGAATGAAAAGTATGGCAGTTCGCAAAGTGAAGCAGCCCACCAAGGTGCGCGCGAGCAAGGTCGTGTCGCTGGTCCAGCAGGACGACCCCTATAGGCACCTCGATCACACCGATGGGCTTGGTGACGAAGAGCGGCAGCGGCTGCACGCCAGGATTCGCGCTGGCCTCGACGAAATCAACGCAGGTCGGGGCATCTCCGCCGAAGACATCATCGAAGAACTCAAAGCGCTGTGAAACTCAGAGTCTGGGTTTCTCCACAAGCTCGCGTTGAGATTCGCGAGCTGGTCGCGTGGTGGCGCGAGAATCGCCCTGCCGCCGCGAGTCACCTGCCGCAAGAGTTGCAGCGCGTTCTTCGCCTGCTTGCCGAGGCCCCCAACACTGGGACTCCGTACCCAGTAGATGGCATTGAGGGCGTGAGACGCTATCGGCTGAAAGGCACACCGTACGCGGTCTATAACCAAGTCGACCAAGCTGAGGGCATGGTCAAAGTTGCCTCAGTGTGGAGCTCGATGCGCGGTTCTGGGCCGCACCTGTGAGGCCCATTTTTTCACCGGCTCGGCTTATACGCTCGCTCTGACGAATCACTCTCACGCGAACAGCTCTTCAGGGGTAACAGCAGCCCAGTTGTTTCCCTTGGACGGCAATCGGTAAAGCGCCGGCTGGCGGCCTTGCGTCCACGCGGCAAGTACAATTCCGTCGGCGCGATGATGTTTCGCAACTTGCCGCAGGCGTCGTACATCGTTCGAGGACGGCCATGCCGCGTTACCGCCTTTGACCTGGATGAGTATCAGCTCGAACAGGTCCCCCCGATTGAGGACGGCTCCGTGAGTACTGTGGTCCTTGCGGATAGCCATAAGGTCGACAATCCCGCGGGACTCGCTGCCGGCGGGGCCTAGGAAGCTGACGAGCTGCCACTTCGGTCGTGCCGCCATCTTGGTGATGAGCCACTTCGTCATGATCGTGGCCCACCGTGCCGTGCGTTGGGCTTTCATCGTTGGCGTTCGAGCGTTCTTCATCCGACCTTCTCCGGCAGTGCCTCAACGGCTCCGTGGAGGAATCGCACGTTGACTGCTAGAGCGCCACAAGCGGTGATACCGCCCGCCCCAAGCTTCAGCGCCCGCTGCCCATCTCAAACAAGTTGAACAACAGCTCGGGTGAGCTCAGGGCCACCGCGCGAGCCAAGTGTGGTGCGCAGCGCCGCACCGAGGGTGAACCCGTGACTTCGAGAGAGGCAGAGCATTCCCCTCGGTGTGCCGGCGGCAACGAGTTGGTTGCTATCTCGGCCTCTCAATGTCTTCCGTGTCGAGAAGATCGCGGAACTTCGGCATGGCGCGAAGCGAATCGAGATCCTTGTCTGTCTTCGCCTCAGCGCGAAATTTTGCAGGCTCCAGTCGAACGGCGTCGGCCAGGGCGGCTAGTGCCGCATCATTCTGGCCTAGATGCGCGCGTGCACAGGCAAGATTGAAAACTGCCTGCGCGTATGTCGCGTCAAGCTCAAAGGCCTTGTTGAAATCGGCAGCGGCGTCCGTGTACGCGTTGGCGCGCTGGCGGTCGAAGCCGCGAGCGTTGAACAGGCGCGCGGCAACCCTCTGGAGAGAGACAATCTCCGGCCCCCACGGGCCGAGCATCGGTGCGAGCTCAAAGAATGCCAACAATGAGCCGTCGGCCGCCGCCACCGGTCCGAGAATCGACAGCGAATGTCCGTCTCCGGCGTGATTAAGAGTATCGACCGGCAAAGTTGCTTTACCGAAGTCTTGCGCCTCAATTTCGAGATCGATCGCCGTCGTACAGCACGCGTCTACGATGGAAATGTCGCGTTCCCGGTTGCGAAACGTGACATCTGCCGGGATTCCATGCCGGGTCATCAACGCCGCCGGCACCACGTAATGCTCGTCTCCGCGTGGCGCAATAATTACCACTTGATCCGCTTGCACCCCCTTGGCAGAAAAGGCGCTCTTGGCAGCGGCAAGTCGTTCCTCGGCGACAGTAAGCGTCGTGCACTCCTCTTTCTTGCGAGCCCGATCGTAGATCGTCCATTCCTTACAGACCCATTTGCCGTTCTTGCGCTCAGTGGTCGAGCACAACCTTAAGATGACAAAGGCCGGCCGGGACTTGCGAACTTTCGGATACCTGCAAACGTCCGACTCGAACTTGTCCAACACACTCATCTCGCGAAAAGCGAGCCACGTCCCGCCAGGTGCGATTCCAACGACCTCGTTCTCGCGATCGCCCTCGTAGGCGCCTACTGCCGGCTCTCACTACCTTTGACCCCCGCGTTCTCACGAGCATTGACCCCGGGGTCACCCATCTGCGTAACGCATGTACAATCTCTCAGTTCGCCTTTCGTCGTCCAGCGCCGCGTCGTTTCTTTC
>JAKLEG010000541.1 GCA_022703175.1 Myxococcota bacterium
GCCACCGTGAAAGACCTGCAGGGCTTGGACCTAAGCTTCCGCACCGTACCGTTGGTGGAGACCCCGGTGCCTCAGGACTCGCAAGCACTTACGCGCATCAAAGAGCGCGCGGTCCTAAGCCCAGTGATTCGCGACAACTTGTTGTCACCCGACCTCAGTACCACCACGGTGATGCTGCGCATGGTGGGCGAATTGGATGACGACGCCAATGCCTCAGCCGTTAAAGCCGTGCGCGCGTTGCTCGATAGCTTGCGTGAGCGGCACCCCGGCACCATCACGGCGCTCACCGGCGATCCTGTGGTACGCGCCGACACCGCACATTACATGGAGGTGGATCTCGAACGTTTCATCCCCCTCGTCTATCTGCTCTGCCTAGGCGTGTTAATCTTCCTCTTCCGCACGTGGCGCGCCGTGGTGGTGGTGGTGATCAACATCACGTTGTGCCTGTTGGCCGGGATGGCGGGGCTGACGCTCATTGGTGGCACCGTGAACAACCTCTCGACCATCTTGCCACCGGTGCTAGTCGTGGTGGCCACCGCGACGATGATTCACTTTCTTTCGGAGTTGGCCCGACATGCCCGAACACATGGCGAAGCTCAGGCGCCGGTGATGACGATGACGGAGTTGTTGGAACCGCAGTTCATGTGTGCCCTCACCACGGCGGTCGGCTTTGTCTCACTGTCGGTTTCAAGCTTGCCCGCCATGCAGGAGTTCGGCATCGCGGCAGCAATTGCAAACATGGTCGGCCTAGCGATCTCTTTCATGGTGGCCTCCCTGATGGCGCACCTCTGGCCTGCTCAAAAACTCGTTGCGATGCGTGGCGCTGTGCTCTCGGAGCGTTTTGATCGTTGGGTCAACCGCTACACCGACCTGATTATTGCCCGACCCAAAAGCTCACTTGCGACTGCGCTTGCCCTGATCGCGGTCGGTGTCGTCGGCATGACACTGATCGTTGTGGATATGCGCACGCTGGAGTCGTTTAGCACCAACGTGCCGGTACGACGTGACAGCGATTTCTTCGAGACGACCATGGGTGGCACCACCGTGATATTGGCATCGGTGCGCGCTGAGCGCGAGCGCGCCTTCCTCGAACCTGAGGCCATGCACCGCCTAGACCGGGTCGCGGCCTTCCTGAAGATCCGCGCCAACGCCACGCAGGTGATGTCGATCACCGATCACGTGAAGCTCATGAACCGAGCCTTCATGGGTGAGGCGCCTGCAGAGTACCGCATCCCCGACACCCGCGAACAAGTTGCGCAGCTGCTGTTGCTCAACGGCGACCCGATGGTCGACCAATACATCGACACTTCGTAACGCTGGGTACGCATCATGGCGCGCACCGCCGAGCGCAGCAGCGCCGAAACGGGCGCCATCTACCGCGACCTTGATCGGTTCTTAGCCAACGAGTTCCCGGCCTCTGAGGGCTATGTCGAAGCGGTGGGCGCTGGCGAGAGCCGTGTCTGGTCGGTGATCGAAAATCAAGTGGTCTGGAGCCAAATCAACACCTTCGGACTATCGTTTCTGCTCATCTTTGGACCGATCTTCCTGATGTTCCGCTCGGTGGTCGCTGGCCTGTTCAGCATCCCGTCGAACATCTTCCCAATCATCCTGACGATGGGGCTGATGGGTTTTTCCGGGATTTACCTGGATATCGGTACCGTGATGACTGCAAGCGTCGTGCTAGGCATCGCCGTAGACGATACCATCCACTTCCTAACCCATATTCGCTCGGGCCTACGCTCGGGAGCGCCGCTGGAGGACGCGCTGCGCCACACTCTGCACATGAAGGGCGCCGGCGCCATCTGGACCGCGATGCTGCTGTGCGCAGGTTTTGGTGTGGTGCTGGTGTCGAATTTCGCCCCGACCCGCAACTTTGGTCTCCTAACCTGTTCTGCGATGATTACAGGTGTCATCGGCGAGATCCTGCTGCTGCCACCGATGTTGCTGCTGACGCAAACACGGTTGGGTATCACCCCCCCTGAACCCGCCTCCCTCCCCGCTGTGCCAGAGACGGAGCCATTGCGTTCGGACCTTGCGTGAGGCGCTCGGCGAGCGATTTGACATGCCTCGGGAACGATGCAAAAGTGCTTACAAATCCGCCACTTTGTGGCGCTCAACCGCGTTGGAGTCTCGCACGATGCGAGTTGCAAACCTCGTTGTGGTGAGTGTGATTGGCGCCGCCGTTAGCGGTGTCGCCAACGCCCAGACAGCCAACGTCGAGGCCACGACCGAGAGCCCTGGCCACGTCACTTCTGCTACCACTTTCAAGGGGGGAGCAGCCGCCAACGGCATGCCTGGTGGTTATCGCATTGGCTCCGCCATCCCGCTGAACCCCGGTGACCTCGTCTTGGTGCTGGGGGGCGATTATTCCTATGCCACAGACCTGTTCGAAAAGGGCGACACCAACACCCGCAACAGCCAATCGATTTATGCCATCTGGAGCCCCCTCGCAGGCCTCGCTCTCGGCGCACGCCAGTCCGTCGTGTCCAACCGGAACACTGCCTTCACGCCCAACACCACGCAAAACCTGGGCGACCCGGCGTTCTTGCTCAAGTTCGGCATGCCCATAGATGCCATGGCCTTTGGCGCAATGATGGACGTCACATTGCCGACCTCGGCCAAGGGCTCCGGCCTGAACCCCGAAGGCTTCATCATGAATGCCGTGGCCGCCTTCACCTACTCGGTGGGGGACAGCCTTGCGATGTCGGTGAATGCTGGCTACCGCTTGGACAACAGCCGCAAGATCTTCAAACGTGAAATCCTGGCCGTACAACGTTTCACCGCAGGTATCTCCGAGAAAAACGCCATTCTGGGTGGCTTGGCCGTGGAATCGAGCCTGAAGGTCGGCGACATGATGGTGTTTGGCCCGTTCGCCGAACTATCCGCCGCCGTGCCGCTTGGTGCTCCGGCCAAACAGGGCCCTGTGCGTGGCACTCTCGGCGTAAAGCTTCTGCCCTTTGGGCCTGACAACGTCGATGTCAGCGTCGGTGGGGATTATGCCATCATGGGGACGCCCGTGGACAAAGGCAAAATGGCCGGCATTGCTCCGTGGGAGGTTTTTGCGATGGTTGCTGCCCACTTGGGCCCCGACCCAGTCGCCGCGCCGCAAATGGTGGGCCCGAAGACGTGCACCCAAGACCCTGAATGCAGCGCCTTTGGTCAGGTCTGCGTGGATGGCGTTTGCGGCAAAATCCGCGAAGTGGTCACGGTCAAAGAGGTCGTTAAAGAGGTCGAGAGGCCCATTCCCACCTTCACGGTCGAAGGCGGAGTGTTCGACCAAGCCTCAGGTGACCCGGTCGGCTCGGCAACGGTGCAATTCAGCGGCACCGATGGCAGTCCCCTGTCGGTGGATTACAAGACCGGCAATTTCAAGTCCTGGCCGATCCCTGTGGGCGAAGGTCTACTCAAGGTGACGGTGCAGGCACCTAACTACCGTCCGTACGAAGAAACACTGCCGAAGGGCAAGGCGGGCGAAACCAAGACGCTGGCACTCAAGATCCAAAGTGCCGGTGAAGCTGCGCGCGGTGAGATCAAAGGTAGCTTGAAAAACGCCAACACGGGTGCACCGCTGAAGGTGGGTCAGATCTTCATCCCGATCCTAAAACAAACAATTCGCGTCGATGCGGAGGGCAAGTTCAGCGCGCAGGTGAAAGCCGGCCGCTACCAGGTATTGATCTCCGCACCGAAACACATCACCCAAAAGAAAGAAGTCGAGATTCGCGCTGGCGACGTCGTCATCTTCAACGTTGACATGACGCCCAAGCGCTAGCCGACGCATGGATAGCGCCTCATGATGGTTCGCTCGCACACCGCGATGTTATGCCGTTCGTTGGGTCTTAGCCTGGTGCTGCTCGCTGCCACGAGCGCTTGCAAAGATCCCCAGCCGAAAATTCCGCCAGCCGCTGTGATTCGCGCGCTCGAGGGCCAAGTCAGCGTCAAAACCAACGAGCAAGCCGAAGCCCTCGCCGCCAAGATCGAACAGGCCCTGCTCGAAGGCAACATTATCGCGACTGGCGGTGATGGCCGAGCGACGATTGAGTTTAACGGCGGCAACCGCGTTGATCTGCAACCCGACACCACATTGGTGGTGCGCGCCGCGGGGGGCAGTGCAGCACAATTCGGGGCCGTGTTGCTTACCGGCAAGGCGAAAGCCTCGTCTACGGGCCAAGGGGTCTTGCTGGCAATTGGTACGCCTTTTGGACTCACCGGGGTCGGCGGGTCCTCGGCGGCGCTGGAGCTCTCCGTGGCCGGTGGGCCCACCGGGGTGGTGGGGGAGGTCATTCTTACTTCGGCCGATGGTAATAAAAC
>JAKLEG010000542.1 GCA_022703175.1 Myxococcota bacterium
ATTATCGCGACTTTGGGGCTCTTAAGTGTGCTCGGGTTGGCATATCGCCGACGCAAGAGGGTAGCGCGCTCCAGTGGCCCCACTATCGACGTGCTGGCGACCAAAGCGCTTGGCGGCAAACAACGACTCCTCGTTGTGGAGGCCTGCGGAGAGCGCTTGCTGTTGGCTGCTAGCGACAAAGAGCTACATCTCATCAAGGCACTTGGCTCCGACGGCGATGACAGCACCAGCTTTGCAGAGGAACTCTCACAAAACAGTCGTCCGGGGACCGCGACTTCTGAAGACCTGGCGGGGCTCTTGCGCCTTACTCATCGCGAAAAGCCTGAAGCGCGATTGCCACCGCAAGGGGTTGCTGCATGATCTCGCGACGCTTGGTATGGCTGCGTCTGGCATCGGTCGGGCTCGTCCTCGGGTCAACGAACGTTGCCGTCGCTGCCACCAAGCTCGAAGTGGCCCTAACCGGAAACCCTTCAGCAGATACTGGTGCGACCGCACTCAAGATCATCGCATTCATGACGCTGTTGTCGCTGGCGCCGGCCATCCTACTGGCGGCCACCAGCTTCCTACGAATCATGGTGGTGTTGTCCTTTGTACGCACAGCGCTAGGTGTTCAAGGCACACCGCCTACCCAAGTCCTGACCGGCCTGGCACTCTTCATGACGCTCGCCATTATGGCGCCTGTTGGCACTCGCATTTATGACAATGCGCTAAAACCGTATCTCGACGGCACGATCGAGGCTCCCGAAGCCTATGCCAGTGGCTCTGGTCCATTGCGCGAATTCATGTTGCGACAGACCCGCGAGACCGACCTTCGGCTGTTCTACGAAATCAATCGCGCGAGCCGCCCGATCGGCCCTGAGGATGTCCCCCTCCATCTCTTGGTCCCAGCGTTTGTCACCTCGGAACTCCGTACCGGTTTTGAGATGGGGTTCATGGTGCTAATTCCGTTCTTGGTTGTCGACCTGGTAGTGGCCTCGATCCTGATGGCCCTCGGCATGGTGATGCTGCCGCCTTCGTTTGTCAGCTTGCCGATCAAAGTCTTGGTCTTCGTACTCGTAGATGGCTGGCACCTGTTGGTGGGGTCGCTGGTTCGGAGTTTTGGATGACCCCCGAACTGGCCACAGACATGCTCCGTCGGGCGCTTACCGTGAGCATTGAACTTTCAGCGCCTATCCTCGGTGTGGCGCTGATCGTTGGCCTGGTAGTGGCCGTGCTGCAATCGGCCACGCAAATCCAAGAGGCCACCGTCAACTTCGTGCCAAAGCTGGTCGCCATTGGCGCCACAGTGCTGTTGCTCTCGGGCTTCTTGATGGAGCGCTTGGTCAGCTTCACAGGTGAATTCTTGAATGAGATGGCGACCATCTCACGGGGGACGCCATGATGCTGGACGTCGCCTTTGAGAACTTGTTGGTGCCGTTCATGTTGGTTCTTTGTCGCCTCACCGGTGTGGCGTTGGGCCTGCCATACTTCGCCCCCGAAGCGGTGCCGGTGATAGGACGCGTCGTATTGGTTCTTGCGCTGGCGCTGGCGTTGAGTCTCGCCGCCCCGACATATGTCATACCCTCGTCGTGGGGTGCCGCATCGATGGCACTGATCTTCGAAGCACTGCTTGGTTTGGCGATCGGTTTCGGCGTGCGGTTGTCATTGGTAGGTATAGAGGTCGCGGCCGAGATCCTTGGCATCCAAATTGGCTTCGGTTTCGACCACACGATGAATCCGTTGCTACCAGAACAATCCACACTGGTGACTCGGATCATGACCGCGATCACCGGCCTCGTCTTTCTGATGGCCGGAGGCTTCCATGCGGTCATTCGTGGTTTGGCCGAAGGTCTCATCGCGATGCCGGCCGGTGCGACGGACCTTGAGCGCTTGGGCCTAGATGAGATCTTCTACCGCGCTGAAGCATTTTTTGTTTCGGGTGCCCGCATCGCAGCGCCAATTGCCGCTGTGCTCTTAGCGACTCACTTGTCTCTGGCTCTGTTGAGCAAAATCGCCCCACAACTCAACCTTTGGGCGATCGGCTTCATCGCCAGCGTGGGTGTCGGTCTGGCTTGCCTCTATGTCGCGGCACCTACCTTGCTTGCAGAAGTTCAACACGCTGTCGACGGTGCTGTGTCGCTGTCAACGCTGGGCGGAGAGTAGCCGTGGAAGAGCGCGAACACCCAGCAACAGAACGTCAGCGGGGACGCTTTCGCGAGCGCGGTGATCTGGCGTTCAGCCGTGAGTTGACCACTGCGGGCGAGCTCGTAGCCGGGTCACTAACACTGGCTGCACTGGCGCCGCTGATGGGGCACTCGCTGTCGCAACTGGTCGTAACGTCCCTCGGCAACCTCGACACCGGAATGCCGTTCGGCATTACCACACCCGCGCTAACAACCTATGTTGGCGTGGCTGGTCCAGTGCTGTTTGCCGCCATGGCAGGCGCCATTGGCATCGGCGTCGCACAGACGGGCGGCAACTTCGCCACTGAGAAACTCGGCCTGGATTTCACACGACTAAACCCCCTGCCGAAGCTCCAACAGTTGTTCGCGTCCAAAGATGCGTTGGTCAACCTGAGCTGGTCCTTTGCCAAGGCCGTTCTCGTGGCGGTCATTCTGAGCTCGTTCCTCCGCGACCATATAAAAGAACTGCTGGGCGCTGCGCCGCAAACTGGCGCCGCACTTTGGGTACAGATTGCCAGCCTCTTATCTGGCTTGGCGTTGCGCGCATCGCTAACGATGTTGGCCCTAGGTGGTTTGGATTGGGGCATCAACTGGTATCGCGTCGAACAGCGCATGCGGATGAGCACCCAAGAAGTCAAAGACGACCATAAAAACGATCTCGGCGATCCTCACATACGCCAGGTGCGCCGACGCCGCGCCCGTGAATTGCTGCGTCAACGTTCGATGAAGCGCGTGCCCCATGCCGATGTCGTACTGGTGAACCCGACCCATTTCGCGGTGGCCATCGAATACAAACCCCAGAAGATGCGCGCACCACGCGTGGTCGCTAAAGGCGCCGATCTGATCGCTGAACGTATCCGCACGATCGCTCGCGAGGCAGGCGTGCCGATCCTCTCGCAGCCGCCGCTCACCCGCGAATTGTTCAAGCGCGTCAAAGTCGGACGCGAAGTTCCCTCTGATCTCTACAAACCGATCGCGGTGGTGCTGGCCCACATCTATCGCACCCGTAGGAGAAGCGCATGAGTTCCTCCAGCGCTCCCGGCGCCCTCCCACCTTCATCAGCCACAGCAGGTATCGGTCAGAAACCTGCGATCGCTCCGAGCGCGGTTGGCATGGTAGCCCGCGGCGGAGTACCCGTTGCGGGCGTCAGCCCCGACCTCACCAGCGACGCCACCTTGGCCATAGCGACAGTCGGCATCGTGGGCGTCATGCTCCTGCCGCTGCCACCATTGCTTCTAGATTTGCTGCTCGCGCTCAGCGTGAGCCTCGCCTTGATCATCTTCCTGTTCGCGTTGCACATCACCAAGCCATTGGAGTTCAGCGTATTTCCTTCGATTTTGCTGCTCATTACGTTGTTTCGCCTGGCTCTAAACGTGGCCTCTACACGCATCATCCTGCTTAACGGCCACGAAGGTCCGACCGCTGCTGGCAATGTTATTGCTGCCTTTGGTCAGTTCGTCGTCGGTGGTAACCCGGTTGTGGGCGTCATTGTGTTCTTGATCTTGGTGGTCATTAATTTTGTCGTCGTCACCAAGGGTGCTGGTCGCATCGCCGAAGTCGCCGCTCGCTTCACGCTGGACGCCATGCCGGGCAAGCAAATGGCCATCGACGCCGATCTGGCCGCTGGCCTGCTTACCGAGCTTGAAGCGCGCGAACGCCGACGGCTCGTCGAACAAGAGGCTGACTTCTTTGGTTCGATGGATGGTGCCAGCAAATTTGTTCGGGGCGATGCCATCGCGGGCCTTCTGATCACCGGCATCAATATCGTCGCCGGTTTGGCGATTGGCGTCTTCCAACGCAACATGGAGATCGCCGACGCAGCATCAACGTTTACCCTGCTCACGGTCGGCGATGGCCTGGTCGCGCAAATTCCGGCGCTCTTGACCTCCATCGCCGCTGGTATGGTTACGACCCGAGCCTCTGCCGGTGGCGGCTTGGCCGACTCGGTGCGCAAACAATTATTTGGTTCCCAACGCCTGGCCTATCTGGCAGCGGGAATCCTCGCGACCTTCGCCATCGTCCCCGGGATGCCCCATGTGGCTTTCCTGGCACTTGCCGCGTTGTTGGGTTTTGTAGCCACCCGCATGCGCCCCACCGCGCCACATGCCGAAGCGGAGAGCAAACCCGCAAGCAAGGCC
>JAKLEG010000543.1 GCA_022703175.1 Myxococcota bacterium
GACGACGCCCGGATTCACGGTGGTCGCCGAGTGTGGTGATGGGCGTGAGGCGCTGGCTCAATTGCGTAGCCACATCTGCGACGTCGCGGTGCTCGACATCTCGATGCCGTCTATGAGCGGGTTGGAGGTTTTATCCACGGCACGCGCCGAGGGGTTGCCGGCGCGCATCATTATTCTGAGCATGCACGACGAAGACAAATTTGCGTTGCGGGCGTTCAAGGCCGGCGCGTCGGCCTACTTAACCAAGAGCCGTGCGGCCGAAGAGCTCACGGTGGCGTTGGCCCGCGTGGGGGCCGGCGGAACGTACGTCACCGAGTCACTGGCCTCTACCATGGCCTGCATGTTGAGTGCGGCGCCGGGGCCGGTTGCGCCTGAGGAGCTGCACAAGAATCTCTCCGACCGCGAGATGCAGATAATGTTGCGCCTCGCCAAGGGCAGCCGCATCAAGGAGATCGCGCAAGAGATGTTCTTGAGCCCAAAAACCGTGACGACCTACCGGGCGCGGCTGCTCGGCAAGTTGCGCTGTCATAGCAATGCCGAAGTGGCGCGGTATGCTGCGGAGCATTGTCTGGTGGAGTAACCCGCATCTCATCGCGATCCATGAAGGCCTACCTGGGGCTTTGTCGTACCCGATCAAACGCCTGATTTCATTAACAATCTGGTGCAAGGGATGTTCTGTAGGCCCAGCCCTACAGGGCTTTCAGACGTTGCTGACGGTTTCACTCGATTTCCTTGATTCCTTTGTTTGAAGCGAATGCGCAGAATGACAAGTAGGTCACGGTTGGCGCCTGCAGGAGGAGGTTCGGTCATGAAACACTCTGTGCTCTTGGTAGATGACACCGAAACTGTGCTGATGTTCGAGAAGATGATGCTGGCTGCGCAAGGCTTTGACATCACCGTCGCGAAGAACGGTGAAGAGGCCTTGGTGAAGGTCTCTGAGCACAAGCCAGACATTATTCTGTTAGATATCCAGATGCCTAAGATGGATGGCATCGAGGCATGTCGGCACCTAAAGGCCAACCCCAGCACTCGCGACATCCCCGTGGTGATGGTTACGACCAAAGGGCAGCCGGACAAAGTCGAAGCCTCGTTCATGGCTGGCTGCAACGACTATCTCACCAAGCCCATCGATAAGATCGAGCTCCTCAGCAAAGTTCGCACGCTGCTGGGCTGAGCGCGCCTTCGGGCTCACAAGGGGCAGACCATGGCCTTCGAGGGCAGCTTCGAGGATATGCCTGTCGTCGACGTGCTGCAGCTGCTGAACGTCGCACGCAAGACCGGCACTCTGCGCGTCGTCGGCACAACGGGTGCGGCGGCGATGCTGGTGTTGCGTGAGGGCGCCATCGTCGGTGCCCGTCACCCCAACCCAGAGCTGGGCGTGGGACGAGTGCTGGTGGAGCTTGGGCATCTGCGCCCAGAGGTTCTCACCGCGGCGTTGGCAGAACAACAGCAGGCTTCCGAACCGCGCAAACCCCTGGTTGCGGCGCTGGTTGAGACGAATCAGCTGTCCGCTGGCGAGGGCGCTGCGGGTTTGCGCCGTCTGATCGAATTGACCGTGGGGGCTTTGGTCGAGTGGCAAAGCGGTACTTTTGTGTTTGACCCTGGCGAGGTGTTGCTTAAAGACAGCATCGGCCATGTGCCGTTGAGCGTGCTGCCTGAAGGCGGCATGGATACCCAACACGTTTTGGTGCGAGCTCTACAAATCCTCGATGAGCGTAACCGTGATGTTGCCAACGCGGCGCCTTTATCCGAAGCGCCAGCGCTCAAGCCGATCGCGGCGATCGTGACACCGACGTCCGCTGAGAGCTCGACGTCCGTCGATGAGACCGATAGCTTCTTGGCGACGCTTGAGCGCCAGGTCACCAACGCCGCCGGTCAGTACGTGCGGGTGTTGCTGTATTGCAATGATGGCTATCTGAAACACTCGTTGCGAACGCTATGCCGGGAGCGTGGCATCGATCAGCTCACGGTCGAAGCGGCAGATGAGCTGCGCGTGCGCCTGATGCGCTTGTTGGAAGACGGCGTGATGCCGATTGTCGTCGTGGATGCCTCGGCGCGCAACCCTGCGCTGGCTACCTCGACGCGACTGTCTGAGCTGTTGGCCACGTTGCGCCAGTTGCATCCAGAGGTGCCGATAGTTGTGCTCGCCAATCCGGGGTATGCCGACGTCGCGGCGGCGTATGGCTTGGGGGTGGATGCCGTGGTGCCTCGTCCACTCGAAGGTCCAGATCGCACGTTGTATGCCCAGGAGATGCGGAGTTTCTTTGAGGCGTTGATTGGCTGTCTCGTCGGGTTTGCCGGGCGGCGCAGTCTCCTGATCGAGCATGCGCTGGCCGGCAAGCGTCAGATGGCGGCGCTCAAGGCTCGTTCTCAGGAGATGCGTGTGCGCGGAGGCGCTCCAGATATTTCGTTGGCGTTGGTGCGCTACGTTGCCGAGTTGATGGATCGTTGCCTGATCTTCATGGTGCGCAAGAACAGCCTCATGGGTTTGGGGGCCAGTGGCATTGGCCGCGAGACGGTCTCGACTGCGGTTGGTAAGCTGCGGATTCCGCTGCGCTCCGGGTCGTTGCTCGCCGACGTGGTTGAAAAGGGCTACGTCTACAGTGGAAGCAACGTCGAGCCGGGACTGTCGGAGTACCTTTACGCGGGCATGGGGGCGCCGTCGACACCGCAGATGACGTTGGTGCCTCTGTGCGCCGGGGATCGAACGGCGGCGTTGATTTACGGCGATTTTGGCAAACGACAAGCCACGCCCGTTTTGACCGATGCGCTGGAGGTTCTGGCGGTGCAGGCCGGTTTGGCGTTGGAGTTAGTGCTGGCACGTGCGTCAGCGCAGCGAGACGGTGCGACGGCGGTGGCTTCAGCGGCCTAAAGGCGAGGAGGCGGGCGATGTTAGCCGCAGGCGAATTGGAACAGCGTCGGCCGACAGAACAACGCACCACCTTGCGCGTGCCATTGTTGGCTCCTGCGGTGATCGTTTCGGAGAGTCACAGCTTGGCGGGGGCGGTGTGCAACGTCAGTTCGGGTGGCCTCTTTGTGACCACCGAGGCCAATCACATTCTGCCGGTCGGTGTCGGTGTGCGGGTGCGATTCCAACTGCGTGAACACTTAGAGCTCATGCTCTATGGTGTGACTCGGTGGGTGCGAATGGAGCCCGAACCAGGTGGCCCGCCCGGCATGGGCATTGAGTTTTATGATGTAGACGATGTGATGCGCACGCTGCTTGAGACTCACGTGTTGCAAGATGCGGCGCGTGCTTCGGCATCGTATGGCTACGCCACCTTAGAGGAGAAGTTTCGCGTGGCGGTGAGCCCTCAAGGGTGGCTGCAGGTCTACCTATGCGGCGTGCTCGGCGCGAGCGAAGCCAACGAGTTGGGTCGGCAGATCGTCGACAGCTTGAGCGTTGTTTGCCGTCGGCCAGTACGTCTGTTCTTGGATGTTAGCCACTACTGTCCGTGTCCCGAGGCGACGTTGTGCTCCCTCCGAACAATGCTAGGAAAGTTCCGCAACTTGGAGGAATTGGTGGGGGTGATGGTGGGTCGCAGTTCGGTGGGCTTGTTGCAGATGCGGCGTCTGATGCGCGAGGCGGGCATCGCTGACTACCTGGTTTGCTTCGAAAGCTATGCTGAGGCCTGCCGGTTTATGGATCAAGCGACCAACTAGCTGTCGTGGTGACCACACGTGCCGTCTGACGTTCTGAGGATTGCGTCCGATTCAGCCTACGGAGCCAAGCTAACCCCAAGCGTAGCCTGACCAAACAGCCCTTCAAACGCTACCAAGGTGCGACGATCGGCCTTGCCAACAAAGCGTTGCAGAACCCAGGCGGCCTCAAATCCCAGCGTCAGGCTGGCGGTCTCTTGCAGCTTGGCGCTGAACCACCCCTGGAGGCCCACACCGCCCCAAAAAGCGCTGCGGTCATGAGCGGCCACGCGCGTGGGATCGGCGCTGTGAGTGAGGAACTGCTGCCAGACAACCCGATAGAGTGGACCGAGGCTGGCGGCACCCCAGGTTGATTGGGCACGCAATGGTAAGGCCAGGCTTGCCTCGATGCCCGTGGTTCGCAGGGACCCTTCTTTAAGGGTGCGGCTGCCATAGTTCCCCGCGATGCCGGTGTGCAGAGCCAACGGACCATGCACGGGCCATGTGATGGCGACACCCACGAGGGCCAAAGGTGGTGTTGGTGCGCCGAACCAACGCCCTCCGGCATAGGCGTCCAGCTTGAGGCTCGTGTTCTCCGCTGTCGTCTCGACCGAAACGGTTGTGGGCTCACTCGTTAGGGCGGGTGGGGTCGGTACTTCG
>JAKLEG010000544.1 GCA_022703175.1 Myxococcota bacterium
CAACGCCGTGGCGCGTCGGTGTGCCTCACCGCCCTTGGTTTGCTCCGCCAGCGAGTAGTAGACGCGTGACAGGTTGAACAACGCGACAATATTCTCGGGGTCGCGATCCAAGGCGCGGTTGTAGTAAGCAATGGCCCCTTGTCGATCGCCCATACCGTACTTGAGGTTGCCCAGCTGCGTGAACAGGCCAGCCTCGTTGATGCCCTGGTGCTCCGCGCGGCTCAAGAGTTCAACAGCCTTCGTGGCATCGCCGGCCCAACGCGCACGCAAACCGAGGATGTAGAGTTCCTCGCCTTTCGGGTCGGAGCTTGTCTCCAGCCGACTCGCTTGGGCCTCGGCTTGCATGTCCCGTACCGCAAAATAGGCAGCTTCGGCGCGCGACCCTGGATAGGCCAACAACGCCAGTACGAGTGGCAAGGCCAGAGCTACGCCGGCTAGGCATGCTAGCGCCAGGGCGGCACTCAGCCGTTCGCGCCATTCCAGGTAAAGGCCGAATCCTACCAACCACAGCGCGGCGGTGGGCAACGGCCCCAAGCGCAAAAATACCGGCACCAACAACACCAACAGGCCAAACACTGCGGCCTGCCAGCGGGCGGCGCCACGTGGCAGCAGATGGTGTACGTCATGTAACAAGGCACGCAGGTGGCGATACGTAATGACGATCATGAACACGAGGAGCACCCAGGCCAAGGCGCCCAACAGCAGCGTGAAGGCCACTACAATACGGGCTTCCAGGTACGGGCGTTCTAGATAGGCGAGCCCATAGGCGTGGGCATAGGCACCTGCTGAGCTCAGATAGTTGCCTTGGGCCCATTGGGCGCGGGCGCGCGCGAGGTGGACGCTGGGCAAATCCGGGCTCATCCGTACCGCCCAATCAGCAAGCTCGACAGCGCGTTGTGGCTGGCCCTTGCGCAAAGCTCGATCCGTGTCGCGGGCCAACGCATCACCATAGGCAAATACGTTGGGCCACCCTGCCTGCTCCTTCGTCGTTAACAGTTCTGACAACAACCGATCAGCCTCGATCGCATTCCCGGTTTTGATCGCGGCACGGCGCTGCTCCCAATAGCGGCGCACGGTAACGGCGCTGGACACCACCACCGGAGGGGGCGCGGGAGGCACAGGTTCTGCGTCGATCTTGGCGTCTTCGGGCTTATCTGTTGGGGCCGCAGTTGGCTGTGCGGGCGGGCGTGTGGGCTTTGCGGGCTCGACATAGGGTATCCCCGCCTGCGGGTAGGCCTTGCTCGGCAACCCTACACCGACGAGCAGGAGAGCGAATACCAAGCCCTGCGCAGCGACCGCCGCGAGTTGCCGGTTATGCATGAAGTTCACCGCCACGTTATGCCGGGGCATTGGCTAACACAGAGCCTGTGGCCGCTTCAAGCAAGGTATGCTACAAGCCCGCGCCACTACGAGGGTTTGATTTATGGATCGACACGCAGCCGCGGGCGAGGCGTTTCGCCGTCTTTGCGAAGTGATGCATACGTTGCGGGCGCCCGGGGGTTGTCCCTGGGACCGCGAGCAGACGCTCGATTCGCTCAAGCCCTATCTTATCGAGGAAGCTTACGAGTCGTTGGAGGCGATTGAAGACGGTGATCCCGCGAAACACTGCGAGGAGCTCGGCGACCTGCTGCTCCAAATCGTCTTCCAAGCCGAAATCTGCGCGGAATCGCATAAGTTCGATGCTGCCGCGGTGGCGCACGGGATCGCCGACAAGCTGATTCGACGGCATCCACACGTGTTTGGCGAGACCCGGGCAAAGGATGCTGCCGGTGCCTTGAAGAGCTGGGAAAACGTCAAAGCCACTGAGCGTGGCCGTGCCCCAGGCCGATTGGATGGTGTGCCCAAAACCATGCCAGCGCTGTTGCGCGCCTATCGTACCAGCGAGAAGGCGGCTGCCATTGGCTTCGACTGGCCGAATGCTGAGGCGGTGGCCGCGAAGGTCGAAGAAGAGTGGCGCGAAATCAAAGCGGTCGCTCATGAACCCGAGGCACAACGGCAAGAGCGATTGGCCGAGGAGCTAGGTGATATGCTGTTTGCGATCACCAGTTGGGCCCGACATGTGCGCGTCGACCCCGAAGCCGCGTTGCGCGCCGCCTGCGAAAAGTTCACCCACCGGTTTCGACACATTGAAGCACGCCTGAAAGAAACTGGGCGGGATGGCCAGAAGTTGCCGTTGGCAGAGTTAGATTTGCTCTGGGATGAGGCCAAGGTGCTCGAAAAGAAGTAGCGACCCCGGTGCCACGACTCCCCTGTTTTGGCGCTACACACGTTGAACTTTGCCGATTTATTTAGCTCTTCTAGCCTGTCCACAGTGCCTGTGGATACCGCTGTGGACAACTCGCGCCAGTTTAGGATGCGCAAATCGGCCAATAGATGCAATGTGGGGCATCTATTGTTTTTTCTTTAATAAATTCAGTATGTTGCCGAGTGATCTTGGAGTCTTGCTGAGGGATCTCAAGTATTTCGGGAGGTTACGTCGGCCATCCACAGGGGGGCGCCGATCTTCATGACGCAACGCATTGTCGACTCTGTTTGGCCCTCCGGTTTTAGGATCCCGGCGGAGCTCGTCGATCCCCTCAAAAATTGGCGGCTTTTCTCAGCGAGCGGCTTGACATGGGACGCCTTCCTTTGTTACTTCGCCGACTCCCGGAGTTGCGCCGAGTGCGACGCAAAGCTCTGGATATGAGACAAGCTCTTTTTGTTTTCTTCAGTTCGGGAGAGATTCGTGGCTAATCATCCTTCTTCGGCAAAGCGAGCCCGTCAGTCAGAGCGTCGTACGGCGCGTAACAATCAGGTCCAAAGCCGCGTCAAGAACGCCACCACCGCGTTCCGCGACGCCGTTGACAAAGGCGACAAAGCCGTTGCTGCGACCACGCTCGAAACCGCTGCCAAGCAACTGCGCCGAGCCGCTTCGAAAGGCGTGTTGCACAAGCGCACCGCCTCGCGCCGCGTCTCCCGCATGATGCGCGCTGCCAACAAGGCCGGCATCTAAAGCCAACCGTGTTCGCGTTCCGCGCCTGCGCGGAGGCCGCTCAGGGTTCGTGTTAAGATTTTCCACCAACGATGGTGGTGGTGTCGCTGTGTCTGCCTTTCTCCCCCCTCCCCGTTTGTAATGCGTTGACAAGTGCTCTGCACACGCGCGCGCTGCTTCGAGCCTTTGGGCTAAGCTCCAGAGTCAACGGCGCCGTGAGCACGTGAGCCCACCGGCATTGTGACGTTCAGTTGGAGATATCTTCGCTGTCGGTGGAGCCCAACAAGCGGGCGCGCACGCGTGAGACTTGACGTTTTTTGTAAGAGGCGTGTGAGTTCTCGCCTTCGTTGTTAGCCAGCGCGGTTTTCTCGTCTACCAGTTGGATTTCGGTCTCGATGAAGGCAATGGCAGGCGTTTCGTTGGGAGCCAGGTCGTCGATGCGCAACGGAATATCCACGACGAAGTTGACTGAGCGATAGGATGCGCCCGAAAACTCGTTTTCGGGAGTGGCCAGCTGCGGCTCGGCGGTCGAGCCGTTGTGTTGGCTCCAGAAATCCCACACCAGTTGCGGTTCTAGGCCCAACACCTGAGCAATGTGGTGATGCCCGACAATGCCATTCTTAGATTGCTCGGGGACTACGAAGTGAAAGGGCCAGAGGTTGCGGCCGAAATAGACCAGTGCACGGACGATATCCTCGGGGGTGCGCACCGTGACCGCGAAACGTTGTTTATCGCACACGTGTGAGGTGAGTGTGCTGCGCTTGGCCAATAACTTGGTGACGAGTGAGGTGCGGGCCTTCTTGCCGCCAGAGAACTCCAGTACATCGATGCCCGTTTCGCGCATGCGGTCGATGGTCGTGAACACGCGGGCGCTTAACCGTTCGAACAGCTGCGCCTCGGAGACCGGTAGTGCAAAAGTCAGCTCACGTCCGGCCAAATGATGCACAATATGCATGACTTTCAACAACATGCAGGCGAACCGGCGAGTGCGAGCGGCCGGATGATAGGTGGCCAAAAAGAGGTCGTGGATCTCGTTGGGTGATTCGAGCTCGGCGGGCACCCGTAAGTGGTGAATATCAGAGAGATAAGTGACGGCCTCTTGGTGGATTTCGGCCAGTCGCTCAAGGTCAAGAGGGTTGTCGGTGTCGAACTGATTCAAACGCAAAAAGCGGTCGACGCTGTCCCTAGCTGTGAACGGCAACCGGCCGATGTCGATTGGGCTTTCGCCGGTAAGAGCTAGTCGCAATACCGTGAGATCATGAAGCTTTTCGTGCTCGATGAGTCGCGACGGTTTGGCTAGCGATAATGAATTCGGCATTCGCGCTCG
>JAKLEG010000545.1 GCA_022703175.1 Myxococcota bacterium
GCCCGGCTTTGGAACCTCGACAGCACGGCCTGGCGCGCTCACAAAGAGCGTCATGATCGTCAAGAGGCTCAAGAGCACGCTGCGCATCAACCCTCTCTTGCGCCGGCCGCAACGGCCTCGTGGGCGACCTTCAGCTCATCAAGGGCACCCGTAAGTTTCTTCACCTGTTCCAGGAATGTCTCCAAATCCTTGCCAGTGAGCGCTTTGCTGCGCTCGAATTTCTGCGCGGCCGGGTTCACGTAGGTGTTGTTGCGCTTCAGACCGAAGTGCAGATGTGGACCTGTCGATAGCCCCGTAGAGCCAGTTTTGCCAATGAAATCCTTCTGGCCTACCCGTTGTCCCACGCGCACATCGATTTTGGAGAGGTGGGCGTATTGCGATAGCCAACCGTTGGGGTGCCGAACCTCGATGTATTTGCCAAAGCCACGATCTTGCATCGCGCGGACGACCGTGCCGTCGCCCACCGACCAAACCGGCGTGCCCGTGGGGACGCCGTAGTCGATGCCGTTATGAGCGCGGTTGTAGCCGAGCACTGGGTGGAATCGCATGCCGAAATTGCTGGTGACGTTTCCGTACTGTAACGGGCTCTTCAAAAGTTGCTTTTTCAGCGAGCGGCCAGCGTCGTCGTAAAATCCGGCACTGCCATCGCTGGGTTGGAAACGGAAGGCGCGATGCGCTTGCCCTTGGGTCACAAATTCTCCAGCCAACAGCGCGCCGTAGCCGACGAAGTCGCCGTCCAAATAGCGTTTCTCAACCACCAGGCGGAAGCTGTCGCCTGGGTGGACCTCAGTATAAAAGTCGATGTCCCACGCAAACATGTCGACGACTTCGGTCACGAGCCAGGGTTTTTCGCCGGTGCCAACCAGCGCATCCCACAAGCTGGAGCGTACTTCGCCGCGCACGTTGTGCACCAAGGTATCTACGTGCACATCCAAGGTGTGGCCCTGCCAACCATGCTGGCCGACATGAGCGCGCGCCCGGTCCACTGGCCCGGCGTGTACGTCGAGGCCGATCAGGCGCTGGTCTTTGTCGAGTCGTGCCTTAAGTTGGTGCCCGGGGCGCAGACGCCGAAAGTCGACGACACCCGTCAAGCTGCCCAGCGCAGCGTTGATCTCCTCATTGCGGATCCCCGCGCTACTCAAGGCCGCCGCCACGGTTTGACCGCGTTTTAACGTAATATCAAGGACTTGCTGAACCCGCGACGGAGTGCGCAAGCCCTGCGTGGGTTGGATCTCGGCGACCAGGCTCGGCGCAGTCTGGCGGTCGGTTACGGCTGCCAAACCTGATTGGCTTAAGGGGGCCGCTTGACTACGTGGCCTAGGCTCGACGGCACTCTTCACGCGCGGCGTGGGGCGGGCGGGTAAGCGGTCACGGGGATCGCCATGATAAATGATGACGCCAATATTTACGGCGACGAGTACGGCCAAAAACCCCAGCCGTAATCGCTGCTTGTTCAATCCCGGCGGGGTTTCGCGCGGGCGCCATGATGCATCGCGGGCCACACAGACTCCTGTGGTTGGTGCGTGTCTTGCGGAAGCTTAACAAACAGCACCCACGGGTCAAAAAAGCTGCGGACGCACGTCATGGCGTATGGTTACGTCAGGCGGACCTTACGGCTCATCTACGCCATGATTGTTGCAACCCAGGTGGCGCTGTGTCGTGTTGTAACGTGCTGGGTGTGATAGGTCGAGCGGCGATTGAGGTTGCTTCAGCGATGAGAATGGCTCAAGCAAAGCATGACGTGCGGTGGTGGGCGACGGCGCTCGCGGTGCTCCTGGCCGGGGTGGGTCTGCGAGCAGCGGCGAAACCGCCTGCCCCCGAAATCACGTGGCAGTCATTGGCACCGGGTGCCGACTATGCGGTGTTGGCGCTTCGTCCAGTCACGACTGACGGCGATGGTCTGTTGCACGTGGTGCGGGTGGCTCCCGAGCAGGTGGCGATGCAGATGGTGGCAGCCAGCCAAACGGCCGAGGCGCCGCAAAGCGCCGCCGATTGGCTTCGCAGCTACGATGCGGTGGCCGTGATTAATGGTGGCATGTTTGAGGCCGATGGACGCACCCACACCGGACATTTTCGGGTCGGCGAGCACGTAAACAGTGCTACGTGGGTGGCCAACTTTCGCTCGGTGTTGCTGCTCGGCCCAAGGCGGCCGACGTTACCGGCGGCGCAGCTGCAAGACGTCGAACCGCAGCGCCTGCCAGGCTTGGTGGCGGACTACCATGCTGTGGTGCAGAATCTGCGGTTGGTGCGCGATCGCGGGCGCGGCACCTGGAAGAAGAATCCGCGGCGGTGGAGTGAGGCGGCGTTGGCGCAAGATGCCCAGGGGCGTCTGTTGTTGCTGTTTACGCGCACGCCGTGGTCGATGGCGGCGTTCAATGCCCAGATATTAGCGCAACCATTGGGGGTGGTGCGGGCGCTGCATCTAGAAGGTGGGCCGAAGGCCAGCCTTTCGGTACGCGGACCCAATGTGGCCTTGGACCTGATGGGCAGTTTCGAAAGCGACTTTTGTGAGAACGATGACAATCATGTGCAGGCGCCACTGCCGATTGTGTTGGTCGTGGGGCAGCAGGCCGTCGCAGTTACTCGTTGAGGTCGGACTCCAGATTCAAGCCGCCCGGATAGCCGTACGACACGTATTGATCGTAGCCGTGCACCATGACGCTGCAAGGCTCGGTGCAGGATAAGATGTGAAATCCGTCAGCCACATTGGCGCGATAGGCGACCCAGTCGGTTTCCGCAATCGGCACAACTTCCAACTCGCGGGCCAAGGGGTCGAGGTCAGCCATTTCTTCGCCGTCCAAGCGCACGTTCGAGGTCGCGGTGGCAGCGACCGAGACGAAATCGTAGGCGTACTTGTCGGGGGCCAAGAATACGTAGCTATCGCGCAATTGTCGGGTGGGTGCGGCCAGGATGAAGCTTGGGTCGCCAGTGCCGGCATCGCCTTCTTGTTTGCCAGGGTTCGGGGCCTGCTCCGCGGCCAAAAACTGCCCCACCAGAATCGGCTTGTTGGCGGCGATCAAAAAGTCGCTATCCGTTTGCAGCTCGAACCACTGGCCGGCGGCGAGCGGCGGTACGTTTGCGAGCGACGGCACGAGCACCACTTGGGTATCGGCCTCGCTTGCCAAAAACCGCCACAGATCGAGTTCGTGGCCGCGCCGCTTGCTGCGCACCGCGATGTACTCCGTCCCCCACGTGGAGACAGGGAACAGCTGCATCTCCAAGTGATCGGCACAGCAGGTGATGAATTGGCTGCATTTGGCGTGCGGGACGCAGCTTGGTCCATCTAGGTCGGTGCAGGCGCAGGAGACGCTCGGGTCCTGGGTGCATGTCATGGTGGCGAGATCGCAGCGTGAGGTGTTGGGAGCATTGGCGGCTTCTGAGCCACCAAAAACAATCACTGGGGCGCTGGCGTGCACAAACGAGCCGGTCAAGTCGGCGCCGATCTCATTGGTTTCGATGTTCAGCACGTCGAACCGGTTGAGTGTCGTGGTGAGCGACTCGCCTGGCATCAGTTGCGGGATGCCGATGCCGGCCAGCGTTTTTGCCGTGGTGGTAAAAGTGACCTCGGTGTTGTCACTGATGCCCACCACTGTGCCGAAGCCCTTCAGCTCGTCGAACGACTGCTCGCGGGTCATGATGTAGTAGTCGGTGTCAGCGGTGTTGGCGGGCAACAGGACGGTCGCGTCATTGGAGAAAACACCAACGTTTTCAAGAGGGTTGAATTGGTAGGCGGTGAGAGGGGCGTTGGCCGCGATGCGGTAGGCCAGGGCCGCTTTAACCGTGCCGTTTACGTCCCGGCGGGGCAAGTTCAACACGGCTAGGCCTTTGGGGGGTAGCGTGCCTGCCATGGTGACATTCTCCGACGCGGTGCAGGTGTCGCTGTTAAAGGTCGTCGGGCCCGTCGTGACGATATAGACCACTTCGTTTTGTGGATGCGGGTTGGACACCACCACGGCAAACTGACTGGCCGAGGCGTCGCACATGCCGTTGGAGCAGGGCACGTTGGCGTTGTCCAGGTCGACGGCAAAGTACTCACAGCCAATGTAGCTCTTGTCGCTCGCGGTACAGACGGAAACACATTCGCCGTGGTAGCAGACGGCATCCACCGCGCCGCCCCCACAACTGCCCGAGCAACACCAATCGGTCCCTGAGGTGTCACAACTCTCAATCCGAATATTGTCCGTGGGGTCGCAGCGGCTCTCGGACGCTTGGCAGACGACGTCGTAGCAGGCAGCCGGGCGGTTTTTTGCGCCATTGCAGGTGGAGGTGATGCATCGTTGGTTTTCGGCGCACGC
>JAKLEG010000546.1 GCA_022703175.1 Myxococcota bacterium
CCACTGCTGGCCCGCTACGGCCACACCCCACAACGCCTATGCAGCTTGCTGCTAAGTGCGCTGGAACGCCACGAGCCAGTGGTTTTGTACGCCGATCCGGCCCCGCAAGGCTTGGCCTGGTTTCTCCCCACAGGTTCCTTGGGCATGGGCGGCTACCTACGCCTGATCGCGGTGGCGCCGGAGACTCAAACACGAGGGGTTGGCAGCGCGCTGTTGGCCGAGTTCGAACGCCAGACCTTTGCCCAAAGTGCCCATGCGCTGCTCTTGGTGAGCGATTTCAACATTGACGCGCAGCGGTTCTACGAACACCACGGCTACGTACGCACGGGCGCGTTTCCCGCCCTCGTGCTCCCCGACGTCTCCGAACTCATCTACTGGAAGCGCCGTCCCGGCTAGACCAAGCAGGCGCCCACCACATCATGCTTCCCCCCACGGCCACCGTCACCCCACCCCCGGCCTCACACGACGCCGAGATCCAACGCAACCTGCGCTACAGCACGGCCGACGCCACGGCCTACAGTCTGATGGTGGGCAGCGGCGAACAGTACCTGGCCGCATTTGCACTCGCGATCGGCATGAGCCAAACGCTGGCTGGGTTATTAAGCGCAGTGCCGCTGTTGGTCGGCTCGTTGTTGCAACTGGTGTCGCCTTATGGCGTCCGCAAGCTCGGTTCTTACAAGCGTTGGGTCATCACTTGCGCGCTCAGCCAGGCGCTGGCCTTCGTGC
The DNA here is from genome assembly GCA_022703175.1 of Myxococcota bacterium. Taxonomy (GTDB): domain Bacteria; phylum Myxococcota; class XYA12-FULL-58-9; order XYA12-FULL-58-9; family XYA12-FULL-58-9; genus JACRCV01. Next base: position 727 of record JAKLEG010000546.1, read on the forward strand.
CGCTCATTCTCGCGGCGTGGCACGGCAGCATCCCGTCCTGGGCGTTGTTCGCGGTGGCAGCTTTCTACTGGGCCGCATCGCTCGGAACTGGGCCGGCCTGGAACACCTGGATCACCCAGCTTGTGCCCGAGGCGCTTAGGCCGCGTTACTTTGCCACCCGCAATCGTTGGGCACAGATGGGGTTGTTGACAGGGCTTACGGGCGCGGGGTTGTGGCTCCATTGGGCGCGCAGCCATGGACATCTGCTCACCGCTTTCGGGAGTATCTTTACGCTGGCGTGTGGCGCGCGCGGCCTGTCGGCCTTGTTTTTGTCGCGCCAAGCCGAAATGGCGATCCCGGAAGCCACCGACCGACAACTGACTTTGGTGGAGTGGCTGCACCGGCTGCGCCGCAGCCGCGACGGCCGCACGCTCATCTACCTGCTGGTCACCCAGACCTCGGTCTACATCGCGGCCCCGTATTTCACACCTTACATGTTGGCCAACCGCCACTTCTCCTATTTGACCTACATGGGGCTTTTGGCCGTGGCCTTGGTGGCCAAGATCGTCTCCTTGCCAAGTCTCGGCGCCTTTGCGCGCAAGTATGGCACCCATCGCCTCTTGTGGTTGGGCGGCATCGGCATCGCTCCGATGTCGCTGCTGTGGGTGTTTTCGGACAACGTTCTCTACTTGTGCGCCGCCCAAACGATCTCGGGCATCACCTGGGCCGCCTATGAGCTCGCCACCGTCCTGGTGTTCTTCGAGACCATTCAACCGGAGGAGCGCGTCAGCGTGCTCACCTACTTCAACCTGGCCAACTCCACCGCCCTCATTGCCGGGTCGTTGTTGGGTGGCGTGTTGCTCACCGCGATGGGCGAACAGCAAACAGGTTACTTCATTGTGTTTTCAGTTTCCTTTTTCTTTCGGGCACTTAGCCTCCTGGCCATGCCGCGCACGGTGCGCATTTCCCCCGCCGCGATTGCCGTCGCGGTGCGCAGCCTCTCCCTTCGCGCCACCATCGGCGCCGTTGCCCGGCCCATCCTAGGAAGCCTGCCTCGGCACCACGACCGCTAATCCTAGCTCGCCCACACCGGCACACCCGGCGCGCAAAATCGTCTCAGGCCGCGTTCGCCCATGCGGCGCCTCGCTCGGCGCATCGCTATACTTGAACAGTGAGGCAGTACCATGGTGGCAGATCCTTCTGACGCGTTTGCGCCAACCGATTCCCCGGCCCCTACGGCGCGCATGCTTTTGCAGGGCATGAAGCCCACGTGGCGCGGCATCCCTGATGTCATCGCGACCGTGCTCGCTGTCCCAGCAAGCGCCATCCTGATCGGCATGACCCGCGACGGTATACGCTTCCCGGCGGTCATCTATGGCATCGGCTTGACCCTGCTGTTTGCCGTAAGCGCGACCTACCACACGCCGATGTGGCCCCTTGCCGTGCGTCGTCTGCTTCGGCGCATCGACCACAGCACCATCTACATCCTAATCGCCGCGACCTACACCCCGCCCACCTTGCTCATCATCCCGGAACCCATCGGCGCCCGGCTCTTCGGCGTGATCTGGCTTGCGGCCTTGGGTGGCGTGCTGAAGTCGTTTCTCTGGCCCGAAGCGCCCCGCTGGCTCAACACGGCGATCTACATCGCGCTTGGGTGGGTGGTGCTGCCATTTGCCCCCGTCGTCATCCCGGGTTACGGCCTTCTGAACTCGGGGCTACTGTTAGGCGGCGGCATTATGTACACGTTGGGTGCGGTGATCTACGCCCGGCGTTGGCCCAATCCGTCGCCTACGCGTTTCGGATATCACGAGGTCTTTCATTTGTTCGTGATCGCCGCAGCGGCCTGCCACTACCTCGCACAATGGCGCTTACTCACCTAACCTGCTTCTTCTGGTTCTGCGTGCACCGAGATGCGGCTCAGTTCGGGCAGGCTCAAGCGAAACCGGGCCTCCAGATTGTCGGTGATGGCATGGGCTTGGGCCATCGGCATCGCAGCGGGCAAGACGCAGTGACACGAGAGAAACAGGCCCGCTTCCCGGCGTTTGATCTCGACGTCGTGAATCTCACGCCCGACGAGTACCGCGCGGGCGACCTCGGCAACGCGGGCGCCCAACTGTTGCAACTCAGCCGTGGTCAGCTCCTCGAACCGCTCCCCCTCCGGCGCCCCAGCGATCTCCATATGGATATCGACGCGCGACAAACTCGGAAGCTCCCGCAGGAGACGCGCCTCGACTTGGTCGGCACGCGCATGCGCGGCGCCCAATGACAGGGTCGGCGGAAACTCAATATGGAGGTCGACCTTCTGACCCTCGGCATCGATACGCACGCTGACGTTGTGTGCCTGCAAGCCTTCCATCGCCACCGCCACGGCCACCCGCTCGCGTAAGGATGTCAACTCCGGCTGCGAGGCCGCAAACTGCACGGTCACCTCGGTCAGACTGCCAAGCGCATCCACCAGGCGAGCGCGCACGTCCCCCGCCACCTCGTCGGCATGCGCCATAGGCAGGCCGCGCGCGACCGTAAGCAACACATCGACAAAAAGCTGGTCGCCGGACTGGCGCAGGCGAAACGTTGGCGTGACCCCGCGTTCAACACCCACGAGCGCCGTGCGTGCTCTCTCCACGAGCTCGCGTGGGGCTCGATCCAACAGCATATCGGCGGCGCGCTTGCCCAAATCCCAGGAGAGCAAGAGCACGATCAGGGCGACGATACTGGCGGCCGCTGGGTCGGCATATTCCAGCCAAGCGATGTGCCAATGCCGTGCCGCCATCACGCAGGCGAGACCCGCGACAACGACCCCGGACGATGCGATGTCGGTGGAGAAATGCAGCGCGTCGGCCTCCAGCGCCTGACTCCCGGACTTCTTGGCCACACGTCCCAAGTCACGCGAGCGCCCAAAATCGATCGCGATCGACAATCCCATCACGGCAAAGCCCCAAAAACTCGGCTCCACCTCGGGCCCTTGGCCGGCAAAGCGCTTGACCGCCTCCACCAAGATCCAGACAGAGGTGGCGACCAAGAGCGCGCTTTCCGCCAGCGCCGAAAGATTCTCGATTTTGCCATGACCATAGTGATGCTCAGCATCCGGCGGCTGCCACGATTCACGAACGGCGAACAACGTGATCGCTGCCGCTCCGAAATCCAGCGCCGAGTGCGCCGCCTCAGCGAGAACCCCCAGAGAGCCGGTGGACAGGCCCACCACCAACTTGAAGGCCGTCAGAAACGCACCAGCGATGACGCTCATCAGGGCTGCGCGCTGCTTATCGCGAATCAACGCGGCGCGCTCAGCCCCCACGGCTGCAACCACGGGGTCATGGGACATGGGTGTGCTTCTACGCGCGTAGCCGCGAAGAACTCAACGCCAAAAGTGCATGCGACAACAGCTCTTGGCGACCATCCTATAGAAGTGGTAGCCCTGCCTTTCGGCGGCAATATTCTGGGTGATGCTGTACGGCCGCAGAGGAGAACGTAAGGCATGACCGCTCGGAACCCGTTGTTGCCACGCCCGCGCCGAATGGCCGCGTGGGTGCTGGCGTTGGCCGTTGTTGGGGTGCTGTGGTCCAAACCCAGCATCGCCGCCACCCTCCGCG
>JAKLEG010000547.1 GCA_022703175.1 Myxococcota bacterium
TGCCGCAGGCGCCGCAGATCTTTCCCTCGGCGACGTCAGGTGTTCTGGGTTACGCGCTCACCTTGCAAGGTGAATCGGAAACGCTGGACGCGGTATTCGTGAACGGCGGTAAGGACAACCTGGTTATTTCAAGTGTGACGCTCGAAAATCTTACCGCCAACGTCTTTGTGATGACCCAGCCCGATGCGGCGGCTCTTACGGTCAAGTCGAAGAAGGCCATTGGCATCCCGATCAAGTTCACATCGCCTGGCCGCGGCGTCTATCTTGGCGACTTGGTCGTCAAGAGTAACGCCGCGAATTTGCCCGAGATTCGCCTGCAGCTCGTGGCGCCCGGGGCCGGCGATCGCGTCCCCGACGTGGCCGATATCGAGTTGTTTGAGAGCAGCGTCACCATCGCAAACGTCGCCGGTTTGAACATGCCTGCGGCGTTGGTGCGATTGTACAACCTGGGTGGAGCGAGCCTAGATCTCAACGACTACAGCATCGCCGACGCCAACTTTGCATTCCTATCGGGAACGGCGGTGCCGGGCGCCGATTGCACACCCACCGGCCAATGTGTGCCAAGCGATGGCGACGCGGCCGGATGCTGTGGCGGCCTCACTTGCGAAGTAGAGGCCAATGCCCAGGCGGGGTTATGTCAATCGATCAACGTGCCGCGCGGCCGCTTTGTGACTTTTGGCGTTACCTGGGCCATCGGTGCGTCGCTAGGGGCTCACGAGGGTGATATTCTGATCACCTCCAATGATCCCGACAGCAGCGTTGTTACTGTGCATGTGACCGGTACGCTGTAGCTTCCGAGTCGACACTCAGCTTGAGAGGGGTTAGTTGCCGCTGGCACAAACAAACTGCGAGCAGGCGGCTGGGCAACCTTCCTCGTAGCTCACCGTGATGGCGTAGCGGCCTTGTGGGCTGCGCTCATCGCGTTGATCGTGGTGTTGGTCGTAGACCGTGATGTTGATCTGCGAGCCTCCTACCGTGGTGAAGGCGCAGCCATCGGCAGGGGCGTTGCAAGGTGTACAACTCGATCCTTCCACTGAGACACCGCAGCCAAAACCATAACAATACTCAGAATCGGTGGTATCGCGGGTGATGAGCGCCACCAGGCCCGCGGTGCCAGTGAACGTCAGGGTGGCCTGCATATTGCCGTCGCCTAGGCTTGGCAGTGGCTTGATGGCAAAAAAATCAACGTCGCCTTCATAGCTGATGAAGCCTTCGATCGTGCTGCTTGGGACCGCGAAACTCGACGGACTTGAGCTTGCAATCACCCAAGTCGCCGGCACGTACGCTGGGCTACCTGAGACCGCTGTGACCCGCACGACCACAAGTGATGTGCTGCTGGGTACCACGTGGAATCCGTAATTAGTTCCGGCGGTAAGAATGGGCAATTGGCAATCGGTCGAGCCTGCTCCAGAGCCAGGGCAGCCTGGCGGTGTGGTCATCACTTCGCCAGCGCCAATGTCTGGGCAGGCCTCTTCGCTCGCGCTGATCGGGACTGCATGGCAGACGCTGCCGCCGGTACCACTTAGCAATTCAACGCGTAGGTTTACCTGTGTGGTCGTAGGTGCAGATAACGTTGCGGTGATCGTGCCACTTAACAGGTTGTTGGTGGCGCTGCGGGCGCCGCTCAGCGTGATGCGCGCCGGTGCCGTCGTGTCGTACACCGGTAGGTAGGAGGGAATGGTGCCGATGGTAAGGGTGTCGTATGAGCCTGCGGGGGCGGTGGCTGGCGCGGCGTAGTACACTGTGGTGCCAGGTAGACTCACGTTGCCTGAGACCGGGTTAGCGCCTGCTGCGCATGTGTCGCTTAGCCACAAGCTACCGTTTGCGGCTGCCATGGCAAACGAGCCGCTGCTGGCACTGCCATGGTCATCGAAGACACCTAAGCTCAACGCGGTGCAGGTCCCGACGGCGACGCCTGCCGAGTCGTTGAGCAGCGCGAAACTTTGGCCGCTTGTGCCTCCGGAGCTGCTCCAACCGCCCTGGGGAGTAATAGCGCGGGCCCGCTTGAAGAAGCCGCTCTTGTCGATGCCGTCCGGGTAGGATTGCATTTGTCCAGTAAGGCAGTTGGGCGCGACGACATAGAGTGGGCGGCCGACGTAGCAATTATCTTCGCTGTTTTGGTCTTCGAGGTCGGGCTCGGCCTTGTGTGTGAGCACAAGCGAGTAGGTTTCGGTGGCAGAGTAGCCCGCGACTCGGGTCGCTCCTTCGGGGATTTGACGTATCATGGCGTACAAGATGCCAGTGCCGCTGCTGTACAATGGCACCTGCAAATCTAGAATATTGGGGGTCGGGCCGCCGAACTCGCGCGATTCCGTCTCTGGTGCATTGGCGGCTTGGTCATAGGAGGGGCGGGCACTCCACGGAGTCAAACACTTATTGCTGCTCGTCAAGCATCGTCCACCGTTCATGCATACGCCGTTGGCGGGGCAGTCTACGCTCGATGGCAAGTACAGCTGCAAGTCCAGCAGGTAGGGCGCAGTGGCGGGGTTGGTCGCAGCTGCATGCAGCTGCAGCAGCGTGTTCTCGGTGCCGCCGCCCCGGTCGATGCGGTACCAGTCTTCGTCGTTCTGCGCAGCGATGGTGTTGCTGTAGTTTTGTGTGCCACCTGGGGTGCCCATGTTGGCGATCGTCGCGTCGGCCGGAGTGTCGTTGCGCGTCGCACCTTCGGTGGCGTCGGCGGAGGCGGATACGGTGAGCGTGTAGCCGCTCTGCTCGTCGATGGCGCCATTGGTGTTGGTGATGTGGATGTAGATCGGGCCGCTACCAGCCAACACGCGTACCGCCTTAAGCGCGTTGGTGGTGCCGTTTTTCTCAGGAACGGCAGGAGCTTGCAGCGCTGCGCTGCCGCGACTCACAGTCCAGGTGGGTATCGACTGCGAGCCGTCCACCCAGGTAACGCTCAAGTTGAGGATCGGCGCCGTGCTGACATTGAACGGCGGGGCACTTGGGTCAAGCACGTACCAATCTTCGTCATTCACGTAGGAGAAGAAGCCACTAACGTTGGCGCCGGTGGCCGTGGCCAGCGCGTTGAGCGGTGTGGCCATCAACTGGGTGTTGTTGGGCTCGTAGAGATCGGGGTCTTCGCCCACTTGGATCGTGAGTTCATACGGTACATCGGCGTCCTCGGCGACATTGCCTTCGTCGTAGATGCGCGCGTAATAGTCGCCTGGCAAAAATGCCGGCAAGGCTGTGGCCAAGCGGTGTTGTACGGTGCCAGTGCCCGGCTCTACCACCTTGGCAAGGAGCTCCACGTTGCCTGCGACGCAGCTTTCACTCGCCGCACAGTGCAAAGCGGTGTAGCACAACGGTGCGTCGGCGGGGCGACAACCACCACGGGCGGTATCGCACTGTTGGCCCGTGCACTCGCTCGATTGGCTGCACGTCGTGGCCGCCGTAGGCACGCAAAGCTGTTTGCGGCCAAACCAGTCGGTACCCAGACGAATTGAGCCCGACTTTTGGTAGGTGGTGGTGAGCCGCACGATCTGGCGGGCCCCGGTGACCGAGATGTGCCAGTAGTCATCGTCGGCGCGCGGACAGAGCGTGTCGGTGACCGGCGTACCGTTGGCAATAGCCTCGGGCGGCACTTGGTAGGCTGAGTCCACGCCGTTGGACGTATCGGGAGGCAGGCAAGCCGGTCCAATGCCATCGACATCGGCAGGTAGCGTGGGTACATCCACGCTGGAGTCACACCCTTGGGTGTGCAGCGCCAGGGTACACAGCGCTAGTAAACCCGCAGACAGTCCACCGCGGGACGGAAGTCCTCGGGAAACACAAATGTCTGTTGATCGCAGTAACCACCCGCGTTGCAATCGCCAAAGGGGCATTCGTCGTCGTGAACGCATTGATCCGCCTCGTTGTCAGGTAGACACCAACCGGTTTCCAGGTCGCAGGTGGAGCCTGCGGCACAGGGCATCTCGCTATTGCATTGACTGGTTTCGTATTGGGTACGCAAACAGAAGCCGCGCTCCTCGGAGCAGCGCGAGCCGGGAGCACAATCCTGTTCCGAGCGGCAGACGTACTTGGCGTCTACGCCACATACCCCTAGGTCGGTGTCGCACGGTTTGCCACCACACTCGGCGGGGCTGGTGCATGCGGTCGGTGTGTACACCGGCGTGGTCAGGTTCAAGCAGCTTCCCAACGATTTGTCGCATAGGCCGTCGCCCGCACCTTCGGTCGAATCGCAATCCAGGTCAGCCAGACACCGCACACACTGCCCAAAATTGACGCTTGCGGCGTCCAGGATACAGCGTGCGCCGCGACATTGGCTATCACTTGTACACCGCAACGTT
>JAKLEG010000548.1 GCA_022703175.1 Myxococcota bacterium
TACAGAAGTTGTTGACCAGGTTGCGCTTGCCGATGCGCAACTTCTCGGTGCGCCCTGGGATCTGCACTTCGTCGCCCAACCAGAGCCAGTGCGGTGTGGCCATCACGTTTACGGCCTTGGGATGGCAGCTTAAACACAGGCGGGTGACAGCTTGGGGACTGTCGATAACGTCGGGAATGATCGGGGCATGATCGAAGTGCGGGTGGATCGGTGGCTTGGCGGCCTGGGCTGCGGCGGGTGACGTCGTGACCGTGGCTATCACCATGGTCCAGGCAGCGGCTACACCAAGCCAACGGCGGCGAGTCGCATGAGGAAAGCGAACGACAGCAATCATAAGGACCTCGCAGTGACCCTGGTGGGGGCTCAAAGCGTTAACGGCGTGTGGCGATACTGCAAGCGCGCAGGCACACAAGCAGGTCGCGTAACCTCGGCTCGGCCAAGCGGTAGGTCGCGCCCGTGTGATCGCGCGTCACCAACACCAGACGCGACATTCGCAGAATCCGGAGTTGCTGGGAGACAATCGCTTGCGGCGCACCCAAGCGCTCGGCCAACGTGCTGACGCGCTCGTCGGCATCACTCAGACACTCAATGAGGCGCAGCCTGAGTGGGTGCGCCACGGCGCGCAGCATTTCGGCCAAGTGGGTGGCGCGCTCCGGCGCGAGAGCGGTGGGGCGACGGTGCGGTTTTTTGAGTAGTGACATAGCGATATTACTATAGTTTAATGTTATTGTTGGCGTCAAGCGCGATAGCTCAGGCTGATTGCGACTGCGGTTTTGAGGCTTGTCGTGTGGGGGGCGCTTGTCGGGCGTAGGCCTCACGGTTAAGGTGCCGTTTGCCGAAGGCAGGGGCGGCTGTGAATACCATGGAGCTCTTGGTTTGGGGTTTGCTCGTGACATCTTCGACTGTCGGGGTGTGTCCCGATCTGAGCCACGGCGAAGCTGCTGTGGATTGTCCCTATGCGGATGTGGCGCGGGACCTTGCTGCGGCGCCGCAAACCGCCACCGCGCTTGAGCTCCTGGTACGGCAGCGCCTGCCGAGCCTTGGGATTTCCCTGGAGCGGGACGCGCGTACGCCGGCCTTGGTGGATTTGTGGGGTCAAACACAAGACTTCGACGAGAACGCCCAGGCGGATATCGTTCCGCCCACGGTGTTGAGACTGTTGGCCCAGTGGGGCCGGTTTCCGGTTCCTGAACTCTTGCCGGTGTCTGGCGCCGAGCGCGCTACCCTGGTGGCGCACGCGGGACTGACGCACACCTACGGCTACCTGCTAAGCCTGTTGCAGACGCCTTATGGCTACAAACGCGCGCGTTGGGTGGATGGCGAGCTGGCGGCGGGCTTTGAGCTGCCACCAGACACCCTGTCGCCGCAGCCCACCCAGGGAACGTTGCTTGCGAACGTCAGCTATTTCTTGGCCGCCTTGGCGCTGGAACAGTTGCCTACCACCGTCTGGCTCAATGCCAACGACGTGGCGCCAAGCCTTGTCAGCTATCCGTACGCGCGCCTTGTGCAACGGCGCTTGTGCGAGACGGTCAGCACCGCAAGCGGCCTGCTGGTGTTGCGCACCGATTTTGTAACGATGCCAAAACCACAGAAAAATCAGGTGCTTCTAATCTATTCGGTCGAGTTTCCGAAGGCCAGCTCGGCGCGTCTGTACACGGCATTTCCTATTCAGCAAGGCTTTCAGGACAGCTTCTTTGCGGCCGGTAATTTGGGAGAGGCGATGCCGATCCGCTCCCGGTTCAACAGCTACATTCCCGGCGTGACCGGGCAGTCGCTCATCGGCCGCCGGAATGAGTGCGCGGTGCCGCAGCGCGTCGCTACCAAACGGTAACAACTACCGCTTGCGCTTTTTGGCTCACTATGGAATGGGGGGACCCACATCGCCCCCCATGGTCGGGGACGAAGTCTGGAGGGATTCCTATGGCCCGTGTAACGACAACTAAAACCGCTCCCAAGGCCGCTGCCAAAGCTCCCAAGGCTGTAAGCACCGGCACCAATAATGGCAATAATGGCAACAACGGCAGCAGCGTCGCCGCTTCCCCCCGCAAGACCCCGTGGCGGCAAGTGACGAACGAAGAGCGCCATCAGATGATTCAATTTGCGGCTTACATGAAGGCCCAGAACCGCGGCTTTGCTGGTGGCGATGCCTTCCAAGATTGGATCAACGCCGAACGCGAAGTGGATGCCTGGCTTAAGAGCCAAAACAAAGCCAGTCAAGCGTAAGCCGAGCGTCTAGAGCCTACCTCATTCCGGAATTGTAAACGCCGCCGAACTCACCGAGCGACTCCGCCAGTTGCCGAGGGTGCGCAGGTTTAGCTTGTTGTAGACCGCCTGCGGCGCATAGTAGCCCAGCATCTGCCAGGTGTAGCTGCCCGGAAGCAGGCGGGCATCGGCTGCCACTTCGGGGAAGGTGGGGAGGCTGTAGCTCGTCACCATGCCGGCGGTGTAGATGGTCCAAGCTAGCACGCTACCGCTCGACGCCTGGCGGTACAGGCGGTGGATGTAGGCGCTGGGCAACGGCTCCTTGTTGACGCTAAAGACGAAATCCAACGGTGTCACCAGCGTGCCATTTTGGGCCGGACTCAGTGGTTGTACCGTCCCGAGCATCGGATAGGCGTGCACCGGCTGTGTCGTATCTACCAAGCCTGTCAGGAAAACTTCCGATTCAGGTTGCCCCCAGCCCACGTAGGCACCTGTTTGGATGTGAAACGGCGAACCGAACAGGCCGCCCGGCAAGGCTTTGGGCATCTTCGCGGTGACGCTGGGCACTCCATAGGCGCTCACGTCGGCGATATAGTAGACGCCCATTGAATTAAAGTCGTACCAAATGAAGGCCCCCGTCGAGTCGGGGAGGGTGCCGTACAACGTTGGGTCAGCTGAGAGCGGTGGGTCATCCAGAATGACCTCCATCTCTTGGGATAAAGGCGTGTCGATCACGATGTCGATACCATCGTACAGTTTCACACACGCTCGGTCGGGGACCACTTGGGTGCAGGTCTCACCCGCCTCGACGTTGCAGGTTTCGTCGCTAACACAACAGGTGCCCGATACATTGCACTCGGTCTTTTCGCCAAATTCATAACAAATCTCGCCATCTTCACAGTCGCCATCGAGCGTGCAAGTGCGCTCGGAGCCGGCGATGGGAGACAAGAACGGGTAGAAGCCCAGAGCATGGGTAACGAAGCCGTTTTCGCCTTCAAACCCTGCTTGCGCCATGACCACCATGTCACCCAGGCGGCTGCGTAGCTCGTAGCTGCCCTGGTTGATGAGCTCGGCGTTGGCGCCGGGATCGGGCATCGGCGTGGAGCCGTAGGTGGTGGTGACCTTCACCAGGTCGTTGCCGTAGTTGTAGGCATCTTTGATACGGCTCACCGTGCCACGAATGATGGCTGGGTGGTCGCCGCAGGTGGGGGGGGTGCTGGGATAGTCGATAGGTTTGCTCAGCTTGAGCGTCAGGTTTTGGGCGTTTACCTGCACCCAGCTCCACGCCGAGTACAGTGCTTTGCCGGCCGTGACGGTGAAGGGGCCGATAACATCGGGTCCGGAGAAGGTAATTTGCCCCTTTGGGTTGGTGAAGCCTTGGTAGCGCGTGGTTGGATCGATGCCGAGCATCACGAACGCACCTTCTAAGCGACCCACGTCATCGATGACGGTTACGTTGATGGCGCCATCGATTCCGCCGCCCGAGGTCCAGTCTTGGTTGTCGTACGGTTCGAAGTAGGTGAACAGGTCGGGGAGGGTCACAACGGCGCCGTCGCGTATCAACGTGAGGCTGACAGGACCCTCCGACCCTGGCGGGGTACGCAAGGTCAGGCGGCCGCTGTCCAGAATCTCTAGGTCAACGGCGGGCGCCTCACCCAAGCGTACGTCCATCTCGCCGCCAAACCCATCCCCGTACAGGCGCACGAAGGTGCCCCCTGCCAACGCGCCGGAGTTTGGGAGCGCCGCGCTCGCCGTCAGGTTGATGTAGGTGTAGGCGTCGGGTAACAGCACGTTCATGCCGGTATTTTCTACGCGCACCGACACTGTGCCTGGCTCGCCTCCGGGCACCAGGCAGCGCAGCACCCAATCGTTTTGTGTTTGGCAATCGGCCGGGCGACCACCGAACTCGACGTTCAAACCGGGCGCGGCGAAGCCTTGGCCGCTCAATGTGACGCGATTGCCGCCCGCGAGCAAGCCGACGTTGGGGATGATGGCCAACACCCGTGGGGTGGAATTGCTCGTGAAACGCGGCTTCACCTACGTCGACACCAGCCATTCCACCCCACGGGGG
>JAKLEG010000549.1 GCA_022703175.1 Myxococcota bacterium
GGGCGTCGTCATCACGATCTCTTTCAGGCCGCGCCGCAACACCGGATGGTCGTCAGCCAACAACACCCGAATCATGGCTCCCTCCGCCTGGGCGACGACGCAATCGGGACCCGTACCTCAACACACGTGCCCGCCCCCGCGCGCCCGGTGATCGATAACGTACCGCCCAACGGCTCAATGCGTTCACGCATGCCCATCAGTCCAAGCGAGGAGGCATCGGTAATGCGCTGCTCAGCAATGCCGATGCCGTCATCCACCACTCGCAAGCACAACACGCCCGCCAGGCCACTTAACTGGATATGCACCGTTTTGGCCTGCGCGTGTCGAGCCACATTGGTGAGAATCTCCTGAAACACGCGAAACACTGCCAAGGACACCGGTCCCTCTTCCAAGGCTATGCTACCCTCGGCCACCACGTCACAGCGGATGCCAGCACGGCGCTCGAAACGACTGGCTTCCCATTCGATGGCGGCAAGCAGACCCAGTTCGTCCAACACGCCGGGCCTAAGGTCGGCGGCGATCTGTCGGATGGTGTCGGTAGCAGAATCGAGCAACGTCAACACATCTTTAAGGCGCGTGCGGTGCCCTGTTTGTGCCTCCGGGACCTCCTTCAACAACCAAGCGGCGTTGAGTCGAATGGCCGTCAGCGTCTGCCCCAGATCATCGTGGACCCGCCGCGCAATGGTCAGTCGCTCGTTCTCCAACACCTGGCTGATGCGCGCCGCAAGCTTGCGCATTTGCTCCCGCGATTCCATCAGCGCCGTCTCCGCGGCCTTGCGCTCCGTGATGTCGCGCGCCACGAAGAACCCATAGCACCGACCTGCAAACTCAATGGCGTTGGCCGAAACCTCCACAGGCACCAAACGCCCGGCGGCCGTCCGATGTCGAGACTCGAAGGTGATTGCGCCGCGCTCTTTCATCAACCCCCACAGTCGCGCAAAGCCTTGTGGCGTCAACTCTGCGTCGATATCGGTCAACGAAACGTGGAGCAGATGGTCACGGGAGTAACCCAACACGCGGCTCGCGGCATCGCTGACCACAAGCAAGCGCCCTCCCTCCTCGACCCAAAATGACGGATCTCGCGAGCGATCGAGCGACCAGGACGCAAGCGTCGGCTCGGTGTGCATCTTGGTGAGCACCCAAGCGCCGCCGAAGATGTCACTGATCACCCGAAGCAGGTGCACATCGTCGTCGGTCCACTCACGCAAGCTCTGCACAGAACTGCAGCCAATGGCACCGCAAAGACGCCCCCCTGAAAAAATCGGCACCGCCACGACGGCGCGGGCGGAGCGCGCAAACATCCGTTCGACCGTGCTCAAACCATCGTCGGCAGGCCAGTCACTCAGACGCAACAACCGCTCGGCAAACACGTAACGCGCAAAGGTCGGAGCGTCATCGACATCGTAGGCCTGCGCCAACGCGCCCCCCAACGTCAAACCTGCCGCTGACCAAAAGTGGGTCGGCCGAAATGTCTGGAGATCGGGCGCCACCTCGATCAACCACGTAGCGTCGGCAGCCAACGCGCGACCCAACGCCGACAAGGCGGCCTGCACGGCCGTATCAACGTTGGCCGGTTCGACATTCACCAGGCTTGACGCGACAAAGGCAACCAGCCAACTCAGCTCATCCTTGCCATGTGGCACAGGGTCTGAGGCACAAGGCGGCGTAGACGACCCGATCTCAGGCTCGTCGGTTGTGCCACCGGATCGCAATCCGACATCCCTCCCCCACATGGCATCCATGTTAACCATCCCGTTGGCCGTCGTGAAGGAGACAAAGGTTGCCGTCATCACCGCGGGTTGGCTTACCTGTCCGCAGTGCGCTATGGGCTGGGTCATGGATGATCGGCTGACCGAGCTCGAAATCAAAGTCGCTTATTTGGAACGGACCCTCGGGGAGCTGGACGCGGTGGTGCGTACCTCAAGCGAACAGATGGAGCTGTTGCGCCGCGAAGTGGCGCGCTTGCGGTCGAGTCATGGCCAACCCACCGAGTTGCCTCCCAACGAAAAGCCTCCACATTATTAATTGATGTCGCCGATGACTGCTCCAAAAACCCCGCGCCCTGCGCGCCAACAGTTCTCTTCTCGTGTTCGCTTAGGCGTCACTGGCGTCGACGAAATCAGCGAGCGGTTCGCCACCAACCTGAGCGAAGGCGGGCTGTTCGTCCGGGACGACAAGCCGCCGCTGGTGGGCAGCCTGGTCCTGATCGAGTTTGTCTTACCCAACGGCCAACCGTTGTGCCGCGCGGCCGCCAAGGTTGTCCATGCCCGACCGGCCACAGTTCCGGGCGACAAGACCGCAGGAATGGGGCTACAGTTCGTCAAGCTCGACACCGTCGCACAGAGCATCGTGGACAAGCTGAACGCCCAGGTTCAAATCTCACGACCAGTCTCTGACACCGCGACCCCCGAACCACAACGCCTGACTTTATCACCGCTAGAGTCGCCGCTGCTCGCCCCCTCCGGCCCGATCGTTGGCATCGACCTGGGCACCGTGAACAGCTGCGTGGCGATCGTACAAAAGGGCGTGCCGAAGGTCATCCTGAGCCCGCAAGGCTACGACACCTTGCCCTCAGTGGTGTTCATTGCCGCCGATCACGAGGTGCACGTCGGCCACAAGGCGATGGAGCGAATGATCCTCGACCCGTTGCGGGCAATCTACGGGTCGAAACGTTTCTTGGGCCGGCCGTTCACCTCGCGCGAAGTCCAGAGCTACGGGCACTTTTTCAACTATGAGCTGGTGGCCCATCAAAATGGCCGCACCGCTGCCAAAGTGGGCGATAAGATCCTCGGCTTGGAAGAAGTCGGCGCCCATATTTTGCGCCAGCTGCGCAGCATGGCCGAACAAACGCTCGGTCGCACCGTGAGTCGCGCGGTGATCACCGTGCCTGCCTACTTCGGCGAGACTCAACGCGCCGCCGTGCGCGAAGCCGGTAAGTTGTCGGGACTACACATCGAGCGGATCCTCAATGAACCCACCGCGGCCGCCGTCGCGTATGGCTACGGCAAGGCCATGGGTAAGACGGTACTGGTCTACGATTTGGGCGGTGGCACCTTCGATGCCACGGTGCTCAGAATCGACCACGATGCCTTTGACGTGCTCGCGACCGATGGTGACCCCTTCTTGGGCGGGTCCGATTTCGATGATCGTGTCACCGAGTATGTGCTGGCGACGTTTGAGCGCGGCCGTAACATCGAGATTCGCAAAGATCCCGTCGCGGTGCAGCGATTACGTTTTGCGGCGGAACTCGCCAAACGTCAGCTCTCTGAGGCCACCGCAGCCGAGATCGATCTGCCATACATTGCGCAAACGCCACAGGGCCCATTGCATCTGAAAGCCACCATCACGCGCGAGGTCTTCGAGCGCCTAACACAAGACTTGGTCGACCGAACCCTGACCCTGGTCCAAACCGTGCTGGATCGAGCCGGGGTGACCAGCGATGACCTCGACGATGTGATCTTGGTGGGTGGCCAATCCCGCACGCCCTTGGTGCGCCAACGCCTGTTCGAGCGCTTCCGACGCCGCCCATCCACCGCTGTCCACCCCACCGAAGCGGTGGCGTTGGGGGCCGCGGTCATTGCCGAAATGTTGCACGCCGGAACGACGGTGAAGTTGGCCGATATCCTCTCGGGCTCGGTGCGGGTAGTCAGACCGGATGGGCAAACAGAATGCCTACTGCGTCGCGGCACGAGGCTACCGGCCCAGGTCGAGTTCGAAGTTCCCGCCGAGAAGGGGCGGGCCGAAATTCGCGTGGTGTTGCTGCGCGGTGAAGAACCCCTGGCCAAAGACAACACCCTGCTGGGCTCGCTGAGCTTTCCGCCTATCGCCTCTAGCGCGGCGTTTGGCGCCAAAGCCAAAGTGGTGCTGCGCATCAATGCCGATGGCCTGATGACCGTCTCGGCGCTCCACCCGGTGACCGGCGAGCACAAGGCGCTGGACTTATCGTTATCCGGAAACTGAGAGTGACACCCATGACAAGCTCAAACCATCCTGACGCCGTCGATTGGACCACCTTGCTTGCGCACCCAGATCTCGTGACCTTGATCGAGCTGGCGCTGCGCGAGGATATCGGGGCCGGCGATGTCACCACCGACGCGATCTTTACAACACCGCAGCGCGTGGCAGGACGGATTGTCACGCGCCATGTCTCAGTGGTGTGTGGCCTGCCGCTCGCGCAGGCGCTGCTGTCCCGCCAAGATCCCACCGCCACATATGACCAGGTGGCGCCCGAAGGCAAAGAGCTGCCTGCAGGAGCCACCCTGTTGG
>JAKLEG010000055.1 GCA_022703175.1 Myxococcota bacterium
TGCCGTGCTGAGTGTCCCCAGGTTGGTCGGTGTCACCTGGGAGCAGCGAATCGCCCGCTTGTGGGGCGTCGGTATCTGCCACGGTGTTGGTGTTACTGGAGTTGTCACTGCCGCACGCCACGGCGCACAGCACGAACGCCAGCGCCAACACGGGGACCAGGGACAAAAATACAGAGGAGACAGCCTTGTTCATGCGGGCGGACATAGCGCCCACAGAGCGATTTGGCAACGCACTTGCCAAGGGGGGCTGTGCTTTGTTAAACGCCCCTCGACGTCGCTGCTTTGTGCAGCGTGTCCGCATCTCGGGTGTCCCCGATGGTTGGGGATGAAACGGGAAGCCGGTGTAACTCCGGCGCGGGCCCGCCACTGTAAGCGGTGAGTGCGCGATGCCAGAACCCACGAAGGACGAGCACTTCGGAAGGGGGCGCGCGCCGCAACCTTGCCGAGGTTGCACACCGTAAGTCAGGAGACCGGCCCGAGACGCGTATCGACAACACTCCTTGCGTGGCAACGGGGAGCTGGTGATGCACGATTTTTGGGCCTTGCTATTCGTTGTTGTTTTTCCGGCCGCTCCTGCGCCGGCCAACGGCGTCGTGGATTTGCCCCCCGCCGTCGTGCAAACCGAGCCCAGCGACGACCCGGCCGCCAGCGCTACGACCACCGTTACCACCGTGCCGATGGCTGAGACGACCAACCAAGGGCTCAGCGCCGCGGACGCCCTCAGCCCGTTGCCAGGTGTATTCGTTCGCGAGACGCAGGGCCCCGGCAGTTATGCGGCCCTGTCGCTACGCGGCTCAGGCCCCGACAACGTCGCCGTGGTATTGGACGACCTACCGCTGGACAGCGCGTCGCTGGGATTTGTCGACTTAAGCCTGGCAATGGCCGAAAGCCTGGATCGCATCGAGGTCTATCGCGGCCTCGCACCCGCGCGTTTCCCAAGCCCGTTAGGCGGCGTGGTTCGCTTGCTCCCACCCGTGGCCGGCGATCACCTGCAACTCAAAAGCAGCGCGGGCGTGGGCTCGGCGCACACCTATCAACTGACGGCGGCCGCTTTGGGTCCCGTGGCCGGCGCGGGCGTCACCACGTTTGTGGGTTACCGCAAAAGCCAAGGCGATTTCCGCTACTACAGCAACCAAGGCACAGTCTACGAACCCGACGACGATATCGTCGAGCGGCGTCACAACAATGCCCAAGACAGCCTGCAGGCCCGCGCCACCGTAGACCTGCCCGGACCCAACGACAGCACGCTGCGCCTGTTAACCAGCGCCGCCATGCGCGAGCAAGGCATCGCGGGCACCGGGCAAATGCGCACGGTCAGCGCCCACACGCGTCAACACGAGGAAACAGCGCGTCTATCGTTGCGCCGCACGCGCCTGTGGGAGGGCCGGTTTGAGCTGAGCGCGGCGGCAGATGGGTTGCTCTCCAACCGCCGCTACGATGACCCCGACGACGAAATGAACTTGCGCATAGCCCGGGCCGACGCCCGCTTAGGTCAAGTTGGAAGCGACGCCGAACTGACATTGTTGGGCGGCCTGCGCCATGAATCCAGCCTCTTTGTGCGCATAGCCCAGCACTGGTTCCAGCAACGATCTAAAGGCCCCACCACAACCTACGATCCGCTCACCCTCGATAGGCGACGCGCACAACTGGCGCTGGGGCTGACGCATCGGGCGGAGTTTGTTGATGGCTGGATCCTGGAACCGGCGGTGCGCGTGGATGCCGGCCGCGACGTCTTTGCGAGCAGCCGCCAGGCGATCCCCACCCAAGCCAGTCCTCGATTGGGCAGCCGCCTCATGCTTGCCCCCTGCACACTGCACATCAGCGGCGGGCGAAGTCACCGAATGCCGAGTTTACTCGAACGTTTTGGCGACATGATCACCAGCCGCGGTACGCCCGACCTCAAAGCCGAAAGTGCTTGGTCGGGCGACCTGGGAGTCACCTGCGACGTGCACCCCGTACAACGTCTCGCGCTGCATGCCGAGTTGGTGGGCTTTGGCGCGGTACAGCGTAACCTGATCGTACCCGTGATGGTGAGCCAACACTGGTTGGCCGCCCAGAACTTGGGGCGCACCCGCAACCGGGGCCTCGAAGCGGCGCTTGGCGCCAAGATGCCCTATGGCAGCGTCGATCTCGGCTACACGTTCTTGGACGCACGTGACCGTGGCGATATCCCGTCGGCTTTCAACAAACAACTGCCAGGCTTCCCGCGCCACCGCATCAACGCCCGCGCCCGCTTGGGTAACGACACCTATGCTCTGACCTATGAGCTCTCCTTTGCCTCACACGCCTACCTCGACCGCGCCAACCTGCAGCAACCGGTCCCCTCGCGTTGGCTGTCGAACGTCGCTGCACATGCAGCTGTTCCCACGCTAGGCCTCGGCATCGACTTGTCGGTACGCAATCTCTTCGACGCCCTGTCCCACGACATCCCGCTGCCACGCGACCGCGAAGGCACGGGCGCACTCGCAGATTTTCTCGGATATCCTATTCCCGGTCGAAGTTATTTCGCCGGCATCACGTGGAGCATGCCATGAGACTGAAACAGTGGATCCCCTTGGCAGTCATCATCACGAGTCACGCCTGTGGCGGTGACACCGACCCGATGCCTGTGGTCCCCGGTTTGACGCTTGATGCCAACACTCTCATGGTCGTCACCACCGACTATGAAACTGGCAGCCTCGATCTCTTCTCCACCGACGACCCCACGACCGCGGCCATTAACCAAGCGCTTCTGCCCAGCGATGCGGCACTTCGGATCTTCGGCGAACAGGCTATCGTGCTTGACCGGAGCAGCGATTCCTCCGGTCTGACACTCTTGGATGCCAACTTGGACGTTGTCGCCCAGCTGCGCCTGCCCGGATGTGCCCCACACGATGTGGTACAGCTACAAGACGACCGCTTCCTGTTCAGTTGCTATGACGACACAAAAATGCGCGTGCTCACCTTGGACCCGGTGGTGGTCACGAACGGCCCGGACCTTGCGGCCTTCGCTGTCGATGACCCCGATGGCCGACCTGAAATGGACCAGCTGCTGCTCGTAGGTAACCGCGTTTTTGTAAGCCTCCAACACCTCGACATGCTTACGACATGGGCACCGATACGCAACGGCAGCGTGGTGGCACTTGATGCTGTGTCGCTTACCATCGTGGACACCGACAACACCACCGCGGGCGTTCAAGCGTTAGACCTACCGCTCGCCAACCCTTACACGGGGCTGACGTTGTTACCCGATGGCCGCGTGGCTGTCGGTTGCCAAGGCGACTTCGTCACGGACACGACCTTCGGCATTGCGGCGGTGAGCCCGTTGGACGGCAGCACGGAGATCGTCGTGAGTGGCACAACGCTCGCAGGTCCACCCAGCTTCGTCGAGCAGGCAAACGACGGTTCTTGGGTCGCAGTGGTCGCGGTGCCCGACGCATGGACCCCCACGGAAATGCGACTGGTACACGGCGATGGCGCTGGAATGACCACGCTCTACACCTCTCCCGGGTTCACGTTATCCGGCTTGGCAATTGACCCACAGGGCCGTGCTTATGTAGGAAATCGGTCGAGCGATGCGACAGAAGGGGTGTGGCGGGTGAGCCTCGGAGGCGGTAGTCCGGAAGGCCCAATCGCCACCGGACTACCACCCTTTGAGTTGAAGATCGCGCCCTAGCTACTTCTGAACCTGCGACATGATCGCCGTGAACATCACCGTGTTCACAATGTCGGTGATGGTCGCACCACGCGACAGGTCGTTCACTGGCTTGTTCAGACCCTGCAAGATCGGGCCAATGGCGATCGCCTTGGCCGAGCGCTGCACAGCCTTGTAGCCGATGTTGCCCGTGTTCAGGTCGGGGAAGATGAACACCGTGGCTTGGCCGGCCACCTTGCTATCAGGCAGCTTGGTCTTCGCGACACCGGGGTCGATGGCCGCGTCATATTGGATGGGACCTTCGACGCTCAGCTCCGGTCGCGCCTTGCGCACGAGCTCCGTCGCCTTGCGCACAAAGTCGACGTCGGGACCGGTGCCGGACGTGCCGGTGGAGTACGACAGCATCGCGACCTTGGGATCGATCCCGAATGCCTTGGCCGTGTCTGCGCTCATCATTGCAATCTCGGAGAGTTGCTCGGCGGTGGGCTTCGGCACCACGGCGCAATCGCCGTACACCAGTACGCGGTCGGGCAAGCACATGAAGAAGACGCTGGAGACGCTGGAGACGCCAGGCTTGCACTTCACAAACTCAAAAGCAGGACGCAACGTCGCCGCCGTGGTTGTGGTGGCGCCGGAGACCATCGCGTGCGCCCGGCCCTTGTGCACCATCATCGTGCCGAAATAGGTCCGGTCGCTCATCAAGTCGCGAGCCACATCTTCGGTCATGCCCTTGTGCTTGCGCAGGTCGAACAGCGTCTTTACGTACTCGTCGAACTGCGGATCGCTCTTCGGATCCACCACCTGCACGCGGTCATCGAGGCTGACACCCAATTGTTTCGCGTACTTGTGCACCTCGCTTGGGTTGCCCAACAAAACGACGTCAGCAATGTCTTGGCGACGCACTTCGGCCGCCGCTTTCACGATGCGATCCACTTCGGACTCAGGCAGCACAATAATGCGGCGCTGATGTTGAGCCCGCGCGCGTAGGTCACGCAAGAAGCGACGCGGTGTGAGCACAGCGCGCTTCGGCGCGAACTTCTGTCCCATCACCTTGTCGGTCTCGACGTACTCTTCGAAGGCGTTGCGGATAGCCAAGACCTTGTCATCTTGGTTCTCCTCCATCACCGGCTCGATGCTGTTCACCGCAATGACGGTGGGATAGGTGGCGTCCGGCACGCGCAAGATGGGCAAGCGGCCCTTACTCAGGCGGGACACCAGTTCCATCACTTTGCGCCGCGGCTCGAAACCGCCGGTAAGTACCACGCCGCCGGGGCGCGGCACGTTGTCACAAGCAAACGAAGCAGCAGCCGCCAGCAAGATCTCTTCGCGGTCGCCAGGCGTAATGATGAGACAGGTATCTTCGAAGTAGTGCAGCGCGTTTTCGAGGCCCATCGCCGCGACCAGCACGCCATTGATGCGGCTTTCGAGGTCGTTTTCGCCGAGCAGCACTTGAGCGTTTAGCTTGCGCACCACGTCGCGCATCCGCACGCTCGTGAGCACCGGCAGATCAGGAATCACGCCGACCAGATTCACCTTCTCTTGGGCCAGCGTGCGATGCAGCACGTCGGCAAGATCTTCATGCTTCTTTGGGTCGACACAGTTCACCACCACGCCGAACACCTCTGCGCCGCGCTCTTCAAGCCGGGAGCGAGCAAGCGTGATGTTCGAGACGATCTCGTCGGCGTTCAACCCGCGCGCGCTGGTAACAAGCAACAGCGTCGCGCCAATGTTTTTCGCGATGTCGATGTTGATATCGGAGTTGAGCGACGGGAAGGCGCGCATCGAATCAACGCCTTCACACACCATCACATCATGGGTGGCAGCCAACTTGCCGTGGGCCTCCATGATGCGGTCCATCACGTCATCGTAACGATTCGCCTTGATGGCGCAGGTCACGTCGTTGCTATCGACTGCGGTCAGCATTTCCACCGGAGTCTTCAGCTGCAACGCCTTTTGAATAAACCGGGCATCCCGCGCGGCGCGATCGCCAGTTTGGGAAATAATTACCGGTTTAAAGTAGCAGGCTCGCGCGCCTTGGCGTTCGAACTGGTCCAAGAGCCCTAGGGTGACAAGGCTCTTGCCCGCACCGTCTTCTGTCGCAACGACCATCAATGATTGGGTCATGGGTATTCCTTCCTGTGTCACCACGTTTCCGGGGTGAAAGCGGCGTACCCATGACAGAGATAGGAGAAATTGTGAAGCACCCCTGCATTGGGGTTCGATGCTCGCGCGATCAACCCGCCCGAGGCGTCACGAGGAATTACGGCAGGGCTTTAAGAAGCGCCAAAGAACGCTTTCCAACCGGGCGGATGTCGCCCCCTTCGAGCTCGTGCACCACGAGACCCGTCTCTGGTGCACACGCCCCAAGTGCCGTCAGTGCACAAATGAGCCCCTGCAACTCGTCGCCAGTCACCGGGGGTTTGGTCTCGATCCGCACAATCCCCGCGTCAACAAAGTGCTCAACAATACGAGCGACATGTTTGCGTTGCTCCGCCGCGGTCGCCTCTCGACGTTGGTAGCCCAAAATCGCCGCGCGCAGATCGCAAGCGACCAACGCCAACGACGCGCGTGGGTGAGTCTCAAAGGTTTTGTGTTGGGGCAGGACCCCGCCCTTAATCTCGCGCGCCAGCGCCCAGGCCAACGCTGGCCCCTGCACGGCCACCGCGCCGGACAGGACGTTTGGGGGCCTCCACCAACTCTTCGGCACCCAATCGGGTAACAGCCGCCGCGCCACAACGTCGCAGTTACGCCAACCGCTAGGTACGCCTGACCAGGTGAGCGGCGCCGCAATCGCGACGGCCGTCAACTCCGACCATTCGCCCGTCTGCCCCACCACGTCGGCCAAGACGTCATCCACGCCGGAGTGCACCTTAGAAGCAATCAACGACGCCGGTAACCGCCCGTTGTAGTACAACGTCGATGCGGCAAACCGGTTCTTGCCACCGGGATCGATCCCCACAAAAATCATGGTCCTATGGTAATATGAAGTGCTGGCGCTGCAAGAAACTCGCCGTTGCTTCGCCCGGGTGTGGCGGCTAAAGTGCCGCGACATTTTTGGGGCCAGCAGGTGGCCCGCAAGAACGGAGGCCAGCGTGGCCGTCATTGAGCTGACCAAAGACAACTTCGAAGACACCATCAACAACCACCCGATTGTGGTCATCGACTTCTGGGCCCCCTGGTGTGGCCCATGTCGCACCTTCGCTCCAGTGTTTGAACAAGCGGCAGAACGCCACCCGGACGTGGTTTTTGCCCGAATCAACACCGACGAACAGGAAGAGCTTGCGACGATGTTCGAAATCCAGTCGATTCCGACGCTCGTGGTGTTCCGTGAGCAGATCGGCATCTTCTCGCAGCCGGGCACGATGCCAAGCGAAGCGCTGGACAACGTCATCGAGCAAACGCGGGGCCTCGACATGGACGACGTCCGCGAACAAATCGCCGAGGCCGAGGCGAACGGCGAAACCGACGACGGTGACGAGCAAGATGAAGACGAGGATGAAGACGACGACACGCCACCGATTGACCCCAAAGATCTGAATTAACCTTGACCTATTCTCTCGGTTGTTGAGACAGTCGGCGCCAAATTCCGAAAACGGAGGCGCCATGGCTGTCATCCACGAATACCACGTTGTCCCTGCGCTCCCTGAGCCGCTCGCTGCGCTCCGGGAGATCGCCTACAACCTGCGTTGGACTTGGGACCACGACCTGATCGACGCATTCCGGCGAATCGACTCCGACCTTTGGGAGAAGGTTAACCACAACCCAGTGTTACTGCTGGGCTCGGTGGGTCAAGCGCGCCTAGAAGAGCTCGCCAAAGACGACGCCTACCTGGCCTACGTCCAGCGAGTCTACCAGCAACACAAGAGCTACCTCGCCGACGCCTCCTGGTTCGAACGGGCACATGGCGGCGAGGCCAAGCCCTGCATCGCTTACTTCTCTGCCGAGTTCGGCCTCACCGAGGCCTTGCCCATCTACTCCGGCGGTTTGGGCGTGCTCTCGGGTGACCACCTCAAATCCTCGTCAGAGCTGGGAATTCCGCTAGTGGGCGTGGGCCTCTTGTACCAACAAGGGTATTTTCAGCAGTACTTGAACGCCGATGGCTGGCAGCAGCAGAGCTACCCACAGAACGATTTTTACAACATGCCGATGACGCTCTGCCGGGCACCCGATGGCAGTCCGCTGCTCATTGACGTCCCCTACCCTGGTCGCACCGTGAAGGCGCAGGTTTGGCGCATTCAGGTTGGGCGCGTGCCGCTATACTTGATGGACACCAACATCTCCTCCAATAGTGCCGCAGACCAAGATATCACCGACCAGCTCTACGGCGGCGATCGCGACATGCGCATCCGCCAAGAGATCATGTTGGGCATCGGCGGTTATCGCGCGCTGCGGGCACTCGGCCTCAAGCCCACCGTCTGCCATATGAATGAGGGTCACTCGGCGTTTCAATGCCTGGAGCGCATCCGCCAGACGATGGTCGAATCCAAATTGGACTTCACCGCGGCCCGCGAGGTCTGCATCGCTGGCAACGTCTTCACCACCCATACCGCGGTGCCGGCCGGGTTCGACTTGTTCCCCCACCCGATGATGCACCACTACTTCGGCGACTACGTCAAAGAGCTGGGCATCTCGATGGAGACGCTGCTCAAGATGGGCCGCACGGGCGGCAGCAGCGCCACCGACTCCTTCAACATGGCGGCGTTAGCGCTCAAGAACTCCACCTACGTCAACGGCGTTAGCCAGTTGCACGGCCGCGTCACCCGCGAAATGGTGAACACCAGCGTGCCGCAAGTACCAGTGCACGAAATCCCGGTGACCGCCATCACCAACGGCGTGCATGCGCGTTCGTGGATTAGCCGTGACATGACAGAGCTGTTCGATCGTTACTTGGGCGAGCGCTGGTTGAAAGACTCCGCCGACCAAAGCGTGTGGAAACGGGTCGAATCGATCCCCAACGCAGAGCTGTGGCGCACCCACGAACGTCGGCGCGAGCGCCTGGTGGTATTGGCACGCACGCGGCTCAAAGAACAGCTGCTGCGCCGTGGTACCGCGAGTTCCGCGCCCTCGATCACGGTGGCCGACGAGGTGCTAGATCCCTCGGCCCTTACGATTGGTTTTGCCCGACGTTTTGCCACCTACAAACGCGCCACGCTAGTGCTGCGCGACATCGAGCGCATCACCAAGATCCTCTGCGATGCCGATCGGCCGGTCCAGATCGTGTTCGCAGGCAAAGCTCACCCGCATGACGACGCTGGCAAAGAGCTGATTCGTCAAATCGTCCACTCCGCTCGCGACGAGAACCTGCGCCGCCGCGTTGTCTTCCTGGAGCGCTACGACATGACGCTGGCACGCTACCTGGTGCAAGGCGTTGACGTCTGGTTGAACACGCCGCGTCGTCCGCTTGAAGCCAGTGGCACCAGTGGCATGAAGGTGCTGTTCAACGGCGGTTTGAACTGCTCGATTCTCGACGGCTGGTGGGCCGAAGGCTTCACTCGCGACGTCGGTTGGGCTATCGGCAACGGCGAAGAATACGCGGACCAAGAGTACCAAGACCGCGTTGAATCCGAAGCCCTCTACGACCTGTTGGAGCAGGAGATCGTTCCCAAGTTCTACAACCGCGGGCGGGACGGCATTCCCCGTGACTGGGTCGCGATGATGAAGGCGTCCCTCTCCGAGCTCGGGCCGGTGTTCAACACCAACCGTATGCTGCAGGAGTATTCCGAGCGCTTCTACCTAGAGGCCGACCGACGCTATCGCGCATTTGCCGAAAAGAATGCGACACGCGCCCGCTCGCTCTCAGAATTCAAAGCCCACGTTCACAAACACTGGAAGGACGTGCAGGTGCTGGGCACCGAGCTGGCCTCGGCGAGCGACCTGCGTGTGGGCCAAACTCTGGCCGTGCGGGCCCGGGTTCGTTTAGGCGGCCTCGGTCCAGAACACGTCCAGGTGCAAACCTACGACGGCGAGCTTTCGTCTGAACTGAAAGTGCCGCTGGGTGTCAGTCGGCCGATGGCGATGGTGCGCCAGCTGGAGCCGGGCGTCTACCAATACGAGGGCTCGATCACCTGCCAAAGCAGCGGTCGCCGGGCCTTCCAAGTGCGCGTCCTCCCCAACCAAGCCGATCTGTTGGAACCTGAGGCCTTGGGCCTGATTGCCTGGGAATAACGGTCTGTTAGCGTTGCGGGGTCTGGGCCAGGAGCCCTGCGCCCACGAGCCCCGCATCATCTCCTAGCTCCGATTTCGCGATGGTCACGTCGGCCAACTGCGGCCGTGCTGCATAGGCGCGGATCTCATTCACCGTCGCCTCGTGTAACGACGGCGCCGCTTGCAGCACACCGCCGCCCAACACCAGAACCTGAGGGTTAAATACCGTCACCAAGTTGCCAATCGCACGTCCAAGGAGGCTGGCAGTCTCCTGCCACAACGCCACAGCCGCAGGTTCACCGGTCGTCGCCGCCCGCTCAATGCAGTCTGCGGTCAACGCCTGGGGCTCGTGCCGATGTTGTGCGAACGTTGGGCAGCTTAACCCGGAGGCAACCTGTTCAGCCAAGAGCTCGGGGAGATGTCGCCCCGAGGCGTACGCTTCAAGGCAACCACGCTCACCGCACCCGCACAAGCGACCGGTGGCGAACGAGCCAATCTTGATATGCCCAAGCTCGGTGGCCATGCCGCTCGCGCCTTCAAGAATTTGGCCGTGCACCACCGCGCCCATCCCCACGCCGGTCCCCACAAAGACGCACAAAACGTGTGCGGCGCCTCGGCCGGCGCCTCGGGTGGCCTCCCCCATCGTGATGGCATCCAAATCATTCACCAGGCGCACCGGCCGACCAAAACGCGCACGCAGCAACGCACCAAACGGCACATCCGTCCAACCCAGGTTGGGTGCCACCATGACCACGCCTTGTGGTTGCCGCATCACAGCTGCCAGACCAGCCCCAAGCGGTACGCCCTCGGGAATCGGCGCGAGCTCATCTATCAGCTGCGCGAGGTCGTGCAGCAACGCCTCCGGCGTGCGTTCGGCAATACGGCGTTTGGCAACCTTCAGCAGCCCCCCGGAGCTGTCGACCAGTGCGGCCCGCAGCGTTGTGCCGCCAATATCCAAGCCCAAAGCTACGCTCATACTTCGAGCTCACTCCGCGCGGCAGCAATCTCGCGCTCAAAACGCGCTTGGATTTCGTGCAAGCGCTCAATGCGTTCGGCCTCGAAACGTAGCACCAAGATCGGTTGGGTGTTGCTGCAGCGCACCAGCCCCCAGCCATCCTGCCACTCCACCCGCACACCGTCGGTATCCACGACGCGCACGCCCTCCTGGTCCGAATGTTCGACGAACCGCTCGCGCACCCGCTCGACCAAGCGAAATTTCAGCGCCTCCGGGCAATCCAGGCGCAACTCCGGCGTCGCCACCAGGTTAGGTACATCGCTGAGCAGCTCTGTCACTGACGCGGTGGTGGCACTCAGAATCTCCAGCAAGCGACCCGCGGAGTAGATGGCGTCGTCAAAGCCGTAGTAGCGATGCGCAAAAAAGATATGCCCGCTCATCTCGCCGGCCAACAACGCGTGCTCCTCTTTCATCTTGGCTTTGATCAACGAATGGCCCGCTCGCCACATGATCGCACGGCCACCGTGATGGCGAATATCGTCGTACAGCGTCTTACTACACTTCACCTCACCAACAATCGTGGCGCCTGGCACTTCGGCGAGCACGGCACGGGCTAACAAGATGAGCAGCCGGTCGCCCCAAACAACATGGCCATTGCGATCTACGACACCGATGCGGTCGGCATCACCATCGAACGACAA
This sequence comes from Myxococcota bacterium, assembly GCA_022703175.1. Taxonomy (GTDB): domain Bacteria; phylum Myxococcota; class XYA12-FULL-58-9; order XYA12-FULL-58-9; family XYA12-FULL-58-9; genus JACRCV01. Next base: position 11,435 of record JAKLEG010000055.1, read on the forward strand.
GCCCAAATCAGCGCCGCTCTTAGCGACCAACGCCTTAAGCTCGATGAGGTTTTCTTCGACGGTGGGGTCAGGGTGATGATGAGGAAAGCGGCCATCAGGGTCGCAATGCAGCGGAATAACGTCGTGCCCCAGGCGCGTAAACAACGGCACGGAGGTCATGCCGCCGGTACCATTCCCCGCGTCGATGACAACCTTCAAGCGGCGTTGCGCGGGCAATAGGCGACGCGCCAAGTCGTCGATATACGCAGACACCACATCACGGCACTCCACCGTGCCCTGACCGTTCGCGTAGTCCTCGGCATCGATGAGATCTGCCAGCGCCTGAATGTCGCGGCCGTGGAGCGTCCGCCCCCCCAACGTCAGTTTGAAACCATTGTAGTCGGCCGGGTTGTGGCTGCCGGTCACCTGAATGCCGCCGTCGGCGTGCAGGTTCAAGATGGCCCAATACCCCACAGGCGTCGGCGTAACGCCGATGTCGATGACATCGCAACCACAGTCAGCCAGGCCGCGAATCAATGCCTCGCTGAACCCCACACCCGATAGGCGGCAATCCCGTCCGACAATCAGACGATGCCCCCCTGCCCTCCGCACCACAGTCCCGGCTGCGCGCCCCAGATGAAAGGCCAGAGACTCGGTAAGCTCCCGCCCCACAACACCACGAACGTCGTACTCCCGGAAGATTTCTCGTAAAACCTTCATGGCGTGCGGCCTTCGTCCGACTCAATCTCGCGCTCCAGGTCTAACAAGCGGGCGCGGGCATTCTCTGGCGTGATCTCTTTGCGCGCTTGGTCAATCGCACGGCTGTATAGCCGGCCAATCTTCGGCGCATCAACCGCATCTACGACATCAACGGCCGTAGCTGATGATGTAGGCTCGCTCGGAGGCGGAACAGGCTTCTTGCCGCAGGCAACCATGGCCCAAAGCGCCAGCGGGCACACAATAACAAACCACCTCATGGTTGACCTCGCACGGTCTTGAGCCACGCCAGCGAGCGCAACTCCTGCATCGCCGCCCAGTAGCGACGCGTCTCTTTGCGTCGCACCGCCTCAACACGGTCCGTTAGGGCCCCGTCATTTTGGTCCTCGGCGATCGCGGCGATCCTATCCAGCACCGCAATGCGGGTGTAGTGGCGGGTGATCTCGATGTCGCGACGCCGCTCCAAATCGCCGCGGAGGTCCACCGGTTCGGGCTCAGAATCAGTGCGCCGCAAGAACGACCCCTGACGGATCTTGAGGCCCGACTTGGTGGTTCCGGCATCGGCGTCGCCTTTTCCAGATTTTCCAGACTTATCGCTCTTATCCGTCTTCTCGGGCTTGTCGCTCTTGTCGGTTTTAGCCACCTTGGCATCGCCCGAGCTCCTCTCCGACTTCGCGGGGGCCACCTTCGCGGCCTTAGCGTCGCTAGCGCTCGTGGCTTTGCTGGCCTTCGGCTCCTCCGGCGACTTCTTCGCTTTGCCTGCGGCGGAGGTTTTGGGCTCCTTCGACTTGCCGCTCGCCGCCAGCGCCGCACCACCACCCAAGCCCAACAAACAACTGACCCCAAGTATGCCTGCCCATCTCATTACAAAACCTCTCGCCATCCTTGCTTTTCGATGCACGCCACAATGTCACGTGCTTCCTGCGCTCTGCGCTTGGGCAGCACCAACGTTGCATCCTTGGTATGAACCACGGCGATGTCGTCCAATCCCAACACCGCGACAACGGCACCCGGCTCACCAAACACCACACAGTTTTTGGCATCTTGGAGAACGGTACGACCATGCGTCACGTTGCCGTGTTCATCGGGCACAAGCACGCTACTCAACGCCCCCCAACTACCAACGTCCGACCAACCACAACTCACCGGCACCACCACCACATCGAGGGCGTGCTCCATCACGCCCTTATCGATCGACACAGAGGTCAATGCGACATAGGTGTCGCGCAGCACCCGCGAATAGCGCTTGGTGCCGCGTGCCAGCTTCAACGTTGCAAACGCGTCCGCCATGTCGGGTAGCTGCCGTTGCAGTTCTGCCAAATAGACGCTGGGCCGCATCACAAAAATGCCGGCGTTCCACGAGAAGCCTCCGCGGTGCAGGTAGGCCTGGGCGCACACCTCATCTGGCTTTTCCACAAAACGCGTCACGCGAAAAGCCCCCTCGGAGTTAGGCAGCGACGCGCCGCGCTCGATGTAGCCATAACCAGTTTCGGGATAGGTCGGGTCGATCCCCAACGTTACAATCGCCCCTTGTTGAGCCACGCCGATAGCTTGCTCGATGGCCTTGGCAAAGGCCGGCTCATCCCGCACCGCGTGGTCGGCCGGCAACACCACCATCACCGCGTCATTAAGCTCTGCATCAACATGCATCGCCGCCAAGGCAATCGCGGGCGCCGTGTTGCGGGCCTGCGGCTCCACCAACACATGACTTGTCGGCACCTCGGGGACCGCATCGTGGCAAGCGGTAGCGTGCTCCTTACCGACGACCATCCACCAATTGAGCGACCGTGCCAGCGAGCGCACGCGCGCAAACGTTTGCGCAATCAGTGGGTCGGGACCCGCGAGCTCCAAAAGCTGCTTGGGGCGCGACCTGCGCGATACCGGCCAAAACCGCGTCCCAGAGCCACCGCCGAGGGCGACGATTGCAACGTTTGCATTGGAGGACATGACGAGCTCCTTTAGCAGATGCCCAGGCCTGATGCCACGTTGGTCTGGGCCGGTCCGCGCCTTGCTAGGCACGCCAAAGCCACTCGGTCATGCCGCGCAGGATCATGGCGGTGACGCCCCAAATATCCTCGTTATCGTACGGCAGGTGCCACAGCCAAACCTCATGGCCGCGATACAGGTGCCGACGCTTCTCCCACTTTTCAGGATCTAGCAGCACGGAGGTTGGTAACTCAAACACCCGTGCCACCTCGTGCTCACTTGGCAAAAACGCAACATCGGGCGAAACCAGCCCCACCACCGGCACCACGTGGTAGCGAGTAATCGTCACCATCTCGTCCAAACGCCCGAGCGCCGTAAACGCGGCCTGTGGCACCCCCAGCTCCTCGCTGGCTTCACGAATGGCGGTCTGCTCAGGACTGTCATCTTCCGGTTCCACCCGTCCACCTGGGAAGGCCACCTGCCCAGCGTGGGCTTCCAGCTCCTCGGTCCGACGTGTCAGCACGATCTCCAGGTCGGAAACCGAGCGCCGCCTAAACGGCACCAGCACCGCGGAACGGGTGTAACCCTGCCCGGGAACGCTCATCGGCTCGTAACACGCCAAGCGCTCAAGAAGCGCGTCGGGAGTCACTGCTTAAAACCTCGTGGGGTGCACAGTCGCACTCCACCCAACCTAGTGCGTGCCGTGTTTTCCGCCCTTGGCCCCCATGGGCAAGCCAGCGTACTCGCGCAAGCGCGCGGCAGCATCCGTGCGCTCCCATGTGAATTCCAACTCGGTACGGCCGAAGTGGCCATACGACGCCGTGCGCCGGTAGATCGGCCGCAACAGGTCCAGCCGCTCAATGATGGCCGCTGGCCGGGCTGAGAATTCCTTGCGAACAGCTTCTACGATTTTCTCGTTCTCAACCTTCCCTGTGCCGAAAGTTTCTACCAGTACCGACACCGGCTCAGCGACGCCAATCGCGTACGCCAGTTGCACTTCACAACGCTCGGCCAACTCGGCCGCCACAATATTCTTGGCGATGTAGCGCGCAAAGTAGGCGGCGCTGCGGTCGACCTTGCTAGGATCCTTGCCCGAAAAAGCACCACCGCCGTGGCGACCCATGCCGCCGTATGTGTCGACGATAATTTTGCGCCCGGTCACCCCTGCATCGCCCATCGGGCCACCAATCACGAAACGACCGGTCGGATTGATGAGATAGCGGATCTTTGGGTCGCGGAGCTCCTGTGGAATGACGTGCTCGATGACCTCGTCGATCACCGCGTCACGCAGCGCCTCCAACTCCACGTCCGGGCTGTGCTGCGTCGAAACAACCACCGTCGTGATCTTGTCAGGCTTACCGTTAACGTAGCGGAAGGTCACCTGGCTCTTGCCGTCAGGGCGCAAAAAGCTCAGACGCTTGGCTTTACGCACTTCGGCCAACTTGTGCGTAAGCTTATGGGCGTAGCTGATCGGCGCCGGCATCAATTCGTCAGTTTCGTTGCAGGCATAGCCGAACATCATGCCCTGATCACCAGCACCTTGCTCGGCCTTGCTGGCTCGATCGACGCCCATCGCGATATCTGGCGATTGCTTTTCGATCGCGGTGAGCACCGCACAGGTTTCCCAATCGAACCCCATGTCCGAGGAGCTATAGCCGATCTCTTTGATCGTCTGGCGCACAATGGCCGGCATGTCGGCGTAGCCCGAGGTGGTAATCTCGCCAGCGATCACGGCCATGCCGGTCTTCACCAAGGTCTCACAAGCCACACGGCCACCCTTGTCTTGCCGCAAGATCTCGTCCAACACCGCGTCGGAGATTTGGTCGGCGACTTTGTCCGGATGACCTTCGGTCACTGATTCAGAAGTAAACAAAGTTTCGGATGACATCTTTTTCGCTCCTCAATGGTGCGTTTCCTACCGTGCCCAAGCAGGGCATGGCCAGTGGATTCGTCAATCAGAATCGTGCGAAAAAACCGGCGTGGCGACACGCCCAGCGAAAGGGGGTGAGTAACCGAGCCCTACGGTTTCGCTTGCTTCGACAGGCGCTCCAGCATCTCCTGCTGTCGGCGCTTGTCTTCGATCTGCTTCTGGAGTCCAGCGCGTACGTCGGGCGGCAGGCCCTGCAGCGCCTTCGGATCGAGGTTTGACAGGCCGCTTGGGTCGCCGGTCTTCTTGAAGCTCTTCAAGCCACCGCAGATGTTGTCGCGGGTCCATTTGGTGACCAAATAGACGGCCTTATCGGCATTGCCCCGGGCAAAGAACATCTCGCGATCTTCGTCCTTGGTACCCTTACCGAAGGCCACCGACACCGTCTTCTTGTCGTCAAACGTCACGATGACTTCTGCCGTAGGCGCCGCAAGTCCCGCGGTGGCCATCGATTCTGTAGCCAACTTCGCCGCGCGTGCCCCTTGAAGCGCCGCCAGGCGCCTGGTCACGGCCATCGCATCCAACTCGAAGTCTTTCGGCACCACCTCGCTCGACGACGCAATCTTCCACTCGGCCCCCACCTTTTCGAGCACCAAGCGCATCTTGCCATCTTTGACTTCAATCTTGGCGACCTTCTCCTTATCAAAGTCCATCATCTTTAAGTCGCGGAAATCAGTGACCGCTTTACGCAGATTTTTCGCCGTGGCCTCGGGCAACGTCACGATATCGGTCTTGCCCAAAACCTGTGCGTAAACACTCTTGTCTTCCAGGGTCGCGCCCAAGCGCAGCTCCCGTCGCTCAGTTTTCTTGGTGTCGCCGTTCGCAATCTCCACCGTGTAAACCAAGGTGTCTGCTTTGTCGGTCAGGCCAGTCTTCTCGACGCCCGGATCGGCATCCAAAATGTCCTTGGCACGCAACGTCACAAGGCTTGAGATCAACGAACGGGCCGCCGCACTGTCAAACCGGAAGCCAGCCGGCAACAGCTTGGCATCTTCCACCTTCCAGGTGTCGCCCTCCGCCACCAACGCGTACGACGTTTGGCCTACCAGGGTGATCTCCAGCTTCTTGGCATCGGCCAATTTGTCATCGAAGAGCTTGCGCTCCAACCACGACGCCTTGTCGCGCGAGAAGCTGCCCATGCTGATACCCGTCACCACATAAACGGCTCCGTCCACCAGCACGTGGGCGCCACCGGCCGCGTACTTGCCCACCGTGAAGTCGGCAACCAGTTTTTGCCCTTGTTTCGCCTTAACGTGGGCGCCCTTCTCCTCGGTGACCTCCAGGTCAGCGAACTTCTCTTCCGATTTGGTGACAAGGTCGCTGGAGCCAAGCTTCGGAATCGATTCAAGCAAGCGATCCACCGCGGCGTTATCGGCCGCCTTGCCGCCTTCGAGCCGCCAGACGCCGTCTTGTTTCACAAGCGTCACCGGGTTCTTACCGGTGATCTCCAAGCGATCGATGGTCGCCTTGTCCACGGTCGCAAATGACATCCGCGAAATGCCGCGCTCAGGCTTGCGCGTCAGCACGTAGCCGACGCCGACAAGCAGCGCCACAAACACCACAATCGCAACCAGCGTGCTCTTTTTCATTATCGCCTCCTACAACGTGACCGTGGCGCGTCGGCGTTCGCGGAGCCGCCACCGCACAAGTCCAAAGCCCACGAACAAAAGCGGCACGCCCGCGATGTTCAGCCACTTGAGGCTCGCGCGCTTGCCATCGGACATGTCGGCGATCGGCGCGGCGCGCAGGCCGCGGGAACGCACTGCCAACAGCTCCTCGTCCAACACCAACCAATCCATCAAATTCAAGATGAGCGTCTCGCTCCCCTTGCCCATGAACTGATCAGATACAAAACCCGCGCCGCCGGCAACCAACACACGTGATTGCGGACCGTCGCCCGCGGGCGCGCTCGGGTTGCCAAACGCCGCCGCTGGGCCCGTGAGCGCAATGAGCAAACCCTTGCTGCCCTTATCGCCGAGCCCCTCAATCGACCATTTCTGAAAGGGATCTAGGTTGTAAGGCGCCTTGACGATGAACGACTCGTCGGAGCTCTTCACCAGCACCTCGCCCTTGATGGGACTATGGGTCGGTAACGAGAGCGACAACGGTGCCATAAACGGAAACGCCACCTGTGCCAAACCGCGGGTCAGCGGGTGGTTGGCATCCAAGCCTTCGGGAAGCGGCATGAATGGGAACTTCACCGGCTGGGTCACGCGCATCATGCCGCGCTGCTGCGACACGTTGAGCATCGCGCACTTGGCATCGATCACGCGGCC
>JAKLEG010000550.1 GCA_022703175.1 Myxococcota bacterium
GAGGGCGCCGCGCATTTTGAGGCCTCGCAATTGACGTTGCCGGTCAAACCCTGGCTTGGTAGTTGCCCAACGGGCAGCACGTTGACCACGGAGATTGCACCGGCCGAGGGGGTGGATGATGCCAGGATAGTCGATCCCTTTTCGGGCGTGGCCTACTGTCTGGATGCCAAACACCGGCCAGTCGGCAATTTTGTGCGCTGGGATCACCTCGGTTTCACCAATGGCAGTGTGATCCTGGGCAGCTACGTCGAGGGCGTACCGATGGGGGAGTGGCTGCGCTACACCACCGATGCCCAGGCGCCTACCGTGGTGTGGTCGAGCGCCAGCGTACCTGTCGACTATATACGCTGTCCTACGGGAGCCAGTTCCGAGTTTCGCGCAGCCGACGACCGCAAGCCCTGGTTGGGCGGCGTGCGCAACTGCCAAAAGGGTGGCAAGGCGCATGGTACCGAGGTGAGCTGGAGTTGGGCCCGGGACTGGCCGGTACTGGACGTGGACTATCAGCCCTACGCCGCAGGCCGTGAGCTGCCAGGCCACTTGAGTTTCGAGCCGCAAGGCGATCGTTATTGGCCGTTGGCTCTCCCGGTGGAAAGCGGGGAGGCAGCCCCCTAACCAGGTTGTTCCAGGTCTTGCAGAAGCGTCCGCGGCGTGCCATCCATGCCCGCCTTCTCACGGAGTATTGTCTATGACCACGGTGAAAGTCCGCATCGCCCCGTCGCCGACCGGAGACCCCCACGTTGGCACGGCCTACATCGCCTTGTTCAATTACGTGTTCGCCAAGAAACATGGCGGCAAGTTCATTCTGCGCATCGAGGATACCGATCGCACTCGCTCGCGCCCTGAGTGGGAACAGATGATCATCGATGCGATGAAATGGTTGGGGTTGACGTGGGATGAAGGGCCGGATGTTGGCGGCCCGCACGGCCCTTATCGACAAAGCGAACGCGGCGCGATCTATGCTGAGCACGCGCAGATGCTGATCGACCGGGGTGGTGCGTACCGGTGTTTTTGCACCGAAGAGCGGCTGACGGCCCTGCGTGAAGAGCAGCGCAAAGCCAAGGTGGCGATGCCTGGCTATGACGGCCATTGTCGCCATCTCTCGCCTGATGAAATCAAAGCGAAGCTGGCCGAAAAGCTCCCATACGTCGTGCGCTTGGCGATGCCCAAAGAGGGCACCACGAAGGTGAACGACCGCTTGCGCGGCGAGGTGCAATTCGAAAATGCCCAGGTGGACGACCAGGTGCTCCTGAAGAGCGACGGTATGCCTACCTATCATCTGGCCAACGTGGTGGATGACCACCTGATGGGCATTACCCACGTGATTCGGGCCGAAGAGTGGATCACGAGCACACCGAAGCATGTGCAGCTGTATCAGGCCTTCGGTTGGACACAGCCTGAATGGATCCACATGCCGCTCTTGCGCAATCAGGATAAATCCAAAATTTCCAAACGTAAGAACCCAGTTTCTCTCAACTATTATCGGGAAAGTGGGTTTTCGCCGGCAGCGATGCTCAATTATCTAGGCATGATGGGTTGGACGATGCCGGACGGTCGCGAGAAGTTCACGGTCGCCGAAATGATCGATAACTTCTCATTTGAACGGATCTCGTTGGGCGGCCCGGTGTTCGACGTGCAGAAGCTCACGTGGCTCAACGGTCTGTACATCCGCGATCATACTGCCGATGAGTTGGCGACCGACCTGCTCACCAACATGTTCAACGAGAAGAATCTAAAGGCAATTACGCCGCTGATTCGCGAACGCATCGACAAGCTCGAAGATTTCGTCAATCACGTGGGCTACTTCTTTGCGGGTGACGTGAGCTATTCGCCGGAGGCTCTGCAGGCGCTGGTGCCCAAGGACAAAACCAACAAAGACGTGAGCGGTATGCTGGCGGAGCTGTTAGAAATCATCGACAGTCTGCCGCGGGTTGAGGCGGCCGACATCGATGCGCGACTCAAGGCCCTGTGCGAGAAGCTCACGTGGAAGCCGAAAGAGTTCTTTATGCCTGTGCGCGTCGCGGTCACCGGGCGCACTGCGACTCCGCCACTCGGTGAAACGATGGCTGTGATTGGCAAGGAGCGCTGTCGACGTCGAATTCGGGGTGCTATTGCGGCGCTCAAGAGCTGAGAACAGCCATGGGAAGACGCTGGCGCAAACAGAAGGCAGGCCAACAAAAGGGCAAGGCGCGGAAGTTCCATGCCGGGGAGAGCGGCGCGGGCAGCGCTGGTGGCACGATGAGTCGATTCCGTCAGGGGCTTAAGAGTGTCGCTGGCTCCGGCAGCAAAGGCACCGCCAAACGGACCTCGGCACGCATTCTGGACGTCGCGTTGTGGGCCGCGGTGGTGCTGATGCTGGTGTTCGTGATTGGGCGTCGCTGTCGATAGAGGGAGGCGAGATGCGGGGGAGCCTCTGGTTGTTGATGGTCGGGCTTGCGGCGTGTCACGAATCGATGTCGGTCAGTCAATCGGACAAGCCGGTTTCGGACCCCGTGATGGTCGTTGGGGCCACGTTGCCGAGTCGGCCGTTGCGGATGGGCCACCCACCGAATCTGTCCGTGAAAACATCCACGGCCGAATACAGCCGTTTAGCAGACTATCTCGGACAAAGCCTGGGGCATGACGTCTACATCGTCGTGCCTGACTCCTACGACGAAGTGGTACAGCTGTTGGTGGACGGTAAGCTGGATTTCGCGCTGTTGACGCCGTTTCTGTATGTGCGCGCCAAGACTCGCATGCCTACGTTGAAGCTTGTGGCCTCACTGCTTGGCGAAGGAGCGCCGCAGTACCGCGGCTACATCGTTACGGCCGCCACGAGCCCCTATCACTCGGTGAGCGACTTGCGCGGTAAGCGTTTCGCCTTTGTCGATCGCGCTTCAGCCAGCGGATACCTATTTCCCACAGCTCTGCTGCATGAGAACAACCTGAACCCAGAGCAGGATTTTCGCGAGGTGGTGTACGCCGGCTCACACCCCCAAGTGGTGGAGTGGGTGCTATCGGGGCGGGTGGATGCGGGTGCCATCTCTTCGACAACGTTTATGCACATGCGCGGCGAGGCGATCTCCAGTCGCTTGTTTATCCTGGCAAAAACCGACTGGATTCCGTTCGATGCCTTTGTGGCCCATCCGGCGATGCCGGCTTCGGCTGTGCAACGGGTACGTACCGCGCTGTTGTCGATTGATGCGCGCACGGCTGAGGGGCGCGAGATTCTCACGGGCGTCACCACCAACAACGGCTTTGTAGAGGCAAACGAAACGGCTTATGACCCTGTACGTAAGGTTGCCGCACGGTTAGGGGTGCAGTGATTTGGACGCCGTGTGCTTGTGATAGAGCGTTAGCATCGATAAGAGGTTGAGCATGTCTAGTTATCCAATTACTCCGGCTGGGCTTGAGAAGCTGAAGAAAGAGTTACAGCAGCTTAAAACGGTCGAGCGCCACAAAATCAGCAAAGAGATTGGCGCTGCGCGCGAGATGGGCGATCTCTCCGAGAACTTCGAGTACCACTCCGCGAAAGATCGGCAGGGGCTGATCGAGGCTCGTATTCGTGACATCGAGGACAAAGTGGGCCGCGCCCAGGTGATCGACCCCTCAAAGTTGTCGGGCGATCGGGTGGTCTTTGGTGCCACGGTGCTGTTGGCGGACGTCGAAACTGAAGAAGAACGGACATTTCAGATTGTCGGTGAGGTCGAGGCCGATGCCGATAAGGGGCTCATTTCAGTGTCGTCGCCAGTGGCGCGCGCGCTGATTGGCAAAGAGGTGGGCGACGAGGTCAAAGTGCCGAGCAAAGCTGGCCCACGCTTGATGGAAGTGGTCGAAGTCCGTTTTGGTGCCTGAGACGGCCGCGCAGGATGCTCGAATCACCCGTCGATTTTGCTTCGCTGCTTCGGGTCCTCGAACAGCCGTTGCGCTTTGCGGCGGCTGAGGATTTTGCTCATCTCGAACGTGTGCGCAACTTGGAAGCCACGGTGGCGCGGGCACTGGAGCGTTTACAGCCCCATGTGCATTCAGCCAGCCAACAAGCCTTGGTGCATGGCCTGAGGCAGTCCCTGCCACGCGATGCTGATGTCCGTTCGACGCGCGCGACAGCAGTGCGCGCCTGTTTGGCGATGGTCGATGCCTATCACTTGGAGATGACTGGGGAATCAGCGCAGCCAAGCCGCTCCCATGCGAGCGCGCGACCCGTATCTCGGGGGGCGCCCCGTCCTTCAGCAACCGGCATGTCGTCGTCGGTAAAAACCCGAGGGGCAAAAGCGCAGCG